>CAZBWP010000083.1:1599-9195 GCA_964495295.1 uncultured Rhodospirillaceae bacterium
GTCGGCGACACCCGCTCGCTGATCATCCATCCGGCGTCGACCACCCACCGCCAGCTGACACCGGAGCAGCAGATCGCCGCCGGCGCCGGCCCCGACGTGGTCCGCGTTTCCGTCGGCCTGGAGAGCATCGATGACCTGACGCGGGACCTGGACCGGGCGCTCGCCGCGTGATTCCCCTTTGGCGCCGGCCCCGGCTTCGGGCATAACGCGCCGATGCGCCGGCGCGGCAACGCCGACGGCAAACCAGGGTGCGGCACGGAGGAAACGACAAATGGAGATCAAGACGGTCGGCGTGGTCGGCGCCGGGACCATGGGCAGCGGCATCGCCCAGGTGTTTTCCCAGGCGGGTTTCGGCGTGGTCATGCAGGATCTGGAGCAGCGCTTCGTCGACAAGGGCGTGGCCGGCATCGACAAGGGCCTGGACCGGCTGGTCAAGCGCGACAAGCTCTCGGCCGACGACAAGGCGGCCATCATGGGGCGCATCACGGGGACGACCCGGCTCGAGGATTTCGGCGACGTCGACCTGGTCGTCGAAGCGGCGGTCGAGGACCCGGCGATCAAGGTGGGGCTGTTCCGCAAGCTGGACGCCATCTGCAAGGCGGACGCGGTGCTGACCAGCAACACGTCCTCGATCTCGCTGACCAAGATCGCGGCGGCCACGAAGCGGCCCGAGCACGTCATCGGCATGCACTTCTTCAATCCGGTGCCGGTGATGAAGCTGGTGGAGATCATCCGCGCGTTGCAGACCGCCGAAGAGGTCATCACCCTGGTCGAGGACGTCAGCCGCAAGCTCGGCAAGAACCCGGTGACGGTGAAGGACTCCTACGGCTTCGTCGGCAACCGCATCCTGCTGCCGATGATCAACGAGGCGATCAACTGCGTCTACGAGGGCCTCGCCGCACCGGAAGCCGTGGATGAGGTGATGAAGCTGGGCATGGCGCATCCCATGGGACCGCTGGCGCTCGCCGACCTGATCGGCCTCGACATCTGCCTGCACGTCATGGAGACGCTGTACCAGGGCTTCGAGGATCCCAAGTACCGCCCCTGCCCGCTGCTGAAGCAGATGGTGGACGCCGGCTATCTCGGCCGCAAGACCGGCCGCGGTTTCTACAGCTACCAGGGATGAGGGCCCAGGGGTGAGGGCCCGGCAAGAGGTGCGGGCGCTCAGCCCTGGTTGGGGAAGGCGGCGACCATGACCGACGACGCGGACGGCGGCGCCGCGGACAGTTTCGATTACGCGCGCGCCATCGCCAGCAGCCGGCACGACTTGGCGGTTCAGCCGCTCCGCGACCGCGACCGCGAGGACCGGCTGGCGGTGCGCAAGAGCATGCTGCAGCCCAACGATCCGTTGGCGCTGCAGCGGATCCTCGGCGCCAGGGATCTGCAGCGCGTCAACTTCCTGGAGCGCGGCCTGCGCGCCGCGAAGGCGGTGTGCCGGGTGCGCATCCGCCGCCGTTCCGGCGGCCCGGAAGACTTCGGCACGGGATTCCTGGCGGCGCCGGGGCTGCTGATCACCAACAACCACGTCCTGGCATCCGCGGACACCGCCGGACACAGCCTCATCGAGTTCGACTACGAGGAGGACATCGACTTCGTGCCGCGCCTGGCCCGGGTGTTCAGCCTGCTGCCCGGCGACCTGTTCTTCACCGACGCGGCCCTGGATGTGACGTTCGTCGCCGTCGCCGACTTCGCCCACGACGGCACGCCGCTCAGCAGCTTCGGCCACCTGCCGCTGATCGCGCGCTCGGGCAAGGGCATCCCCGGCGAGTGGGTCTCGCTGATCCAGCATCCGCGCGGCGCGCCGAAGCAGATCGTGCTGCGCGAGAGCCAGATCTTCCAGCTTCCCGACCACCTGCAGGCGGCGATCGGCCGCGCCTTCATCCACTATACGTCGGACACCGAGCCGGGGTCGTCGGGCGCGCCGGTGCTGAACGATCAGTTCGCCGTCGTCGCCGTGCACCACAAGGCGGTCGCGGCGTTCGATGCCACCGGCGTGCCGCTCAACCGGGACGGCGAACCGTGGGACGAATCGCAAGGTGCCGAGGCCCGCAAGTGGATCGCCAACGAGGGCGTGCGGATCAGCGCCATCGTCGCGGCGCTGAAGGAGGCGGCGCCGCGCGACGTGGAGGCGGCGAAGACACTGTTCCGGCTGTCACGCGGCGACTTCTCGCGCATCGGCCCCGGCCTCGCGCCCATGCGGCCGCAGCCGGAGCCGATCGAGGCCGACGCCGCGCCCCTGGAAAGCAGCCACTTCGCCGCCGCGACCGGCTACGATGCGCAGTTTCTGCCGCTCGCCATCCCGCTGCCGACCATCGTGCCACCGCAGGACGCCCAGCAATCGCCGCTGTTGGACGGCAGCGGCGTGGTGCTCAACTACACCCACTTTTCCATCGTCATGAACCGGGAACGCCGCCTCGCGTTCTACACCGCGGTCAACATCGACGGCGAGGCGATGGGCAAACCCGAGGCCAAGGGAAGCTGGCGGCTCGATCCCCGCATTGAGGCCCGCCATCAGTCGGACAACAATCTCTACAAGGACAAGCCGGGCGAGCCCCGCCACCTCGACCGCGGGCATCTGGTCCGTCGCCTCGACCCGTGCTGGGGAACGGACGAGGACATCGAGCGGGCGGTGAAGGACACCTATCACTACACCAACGCCGCACCCCAGGAGCACCTGTACAACGACGGCGTCTGGGGCAACCTGGAAGACCTGATCCTGATGCGCGCGGCGCAGAACCAGCGACGGATGAGCGTCTTCTCCGGGCCGGTGCTGGGACCGGCCGACCGTGCCTACGGCCACGATCGCGCCTTCGGCCCCTATCTCCTGCCGGAAGCGTTCTGGAAGATCGTGGTGTTCGTCAAGCCGTCCGGCGTGCTGTCGGCGACCGCCTTCCGGCTCGTTCAGACGCACCGCATCGATCCGCTGTTCGAATTCGATTTCAAGGGCTTCAACCCGTTCACGCCGGAGGAGGCGCGCACCTTCCAAACGACCATCGAGCGCGTCGAGACAGAGACGGGGCTGCGCTTCGGGGCGCTGAAGCTGCACGATCCGGTCGCCGGCCTGGAGGCGACGGCGCAGGTCCGGCCCATCCTCTCGGAGCGCGACCTGATCCTGTGACGTCCGCGCCGGCCGGCGCCTGCCGGTGACGTGCGCGCCGGCGAAAGGCCGCCGCCTGCCGGCGCGTCAGATGGCGCGGATCAGGCCGCCGTCGACCCGAATGATGGCGCCGGTGACATAGCTGGCCGGCGCGCCACAGAGGAAGCAGGCGACGCTGGCGAACTCCTCGACCGCGCCATAGCGGCCGACCGGGATCGTCGCCACCGACCTCCGCCGCATTTCCTCGATGTCGACGCCGGCGCGGGCCGCGTTGGTGCTGTCGAGCTCCTCGGTCCGCTCCGTCGCGATGCGCCCCGGCGCCAGCACGTTGACGGTCACGCCGTCGGCCGCCACCTCGCCGGCCAGGGTCTTCATGAAGGCGACGACGCTGGCGCGGAGCGTGTTGGACATGGCCAGCGTCGGGATCGGCTGGATGACCCCCGACGACGCGATGGTCACCACCCGCCCCCAGCCCCGCGCCCGCATGGCGGGGACCAGCAGATCGACCAGCCGGATCACCCCCAGCACCATCGACTGGAACTGCGCCTGCCATGTCGCCGCCGCGACGCCGAGGGCGCCCGTCGGCGGCGGCCCGCCGGTGTTGGCGACGAGAATGTCGACGGCGCCCGACCGTCGCGCCGCCTCGGCCAGCGCCTCCACCGCGACGATGTCGCCGAAATCGACCGTCGTGCTCTCGACGCGGACACCGTGGGCATCCGCCAACTGGTGTCCCAGGCGCGGCAGGCGATCGGCGCTGCGCGCCGCCAGCACCAGATCGCACCCCTCGGCCGCCAGCGCCGCCGCGATGCCGGCGCCGAGCCCACGCGACGCGCCGGTCACCAACGCCCGCCGGCCGCGCAATCCAAGATCCATGGTCGCCTCCCGTTTGGTCCGACCGTTGCCCGCCACCGCCAGCGCCGGCGCGCGGCGCCGGCCGGCGCCCTCAAGCGGATGCGGCGGCCGGGGCTGCGGCGGGGCGGACGGTCGCGTCGTAATCCTCGATCATCGCCCGGGTGATGGCGCCGGGGACGAAGGTGTGCTCGTCGATCGAGCCCACCGGGGTCACCTCCGCGGCGGTGCCGGTGAGAAAGACCTCGCGGGCGTCGGCCAGTTCTTCCGGGCGGATCTGCCGCTCGACCACGTCGATGCCGCGGGCGCGGGCGAGGCCGATCACCGTGCGCCGGGTGATGCCGTCGAGAAAACAGTCGGGGGTCGGCGTGTGCAGCCGGCCGTCGTCCATCACCAGAAAGATGTTGGCGCCGGTGGCCTCGGCGACGAGGCCGCGCCAGTCGAGCATCAGCGCGTCGTCGTAGCCCTGGCGCTCCACCGTATGCTTGGAGAGCGTGCAGATCATGTAGAGGCCGGCCGCCTTGGCGTGCACCGGCGCGCACGCCGGCGGCGGGCGGCGCCAGGCCGCGGTCTTCAGACGGATGCCCTTGAGCCGCGCCTCGGGGGAGAAGTACGATGGCCACGGCCAGGTGGCGATCGCCAGGTGGATCTTCGTCGTCTGCGCCGAGACGCCCATCATTTCGCTGCCACGCCAGGCGACGGGCCGCACGTAGCCATCGACGATGCCGTTGGCGCGGCAGGTCTCGTCACAGGCGCGGTCGAGTTCGTCCACCGAACACGGCAACGCGAAGCCGAGTTGCTGGGCGGAAAACGCCAGCCGCTCGGAATGCTCGGTCAGCTTGAAGATCTCGCCGCCGTAGACGCGCTCGCCTTCGAACACCGAGGATGCATAGTGCAGGGCGTGACTGAGCACGTGCAGGCGGGCATCGCGCCACGGCACCAGCTCGCCATCATACCAGATGAGACCATCGCGGTCGTCGAAGGGTTGAACGCTCATGAACCAAAACCTCCCAGAGAGCGCCGTGCGCGCAAGAAAATTGTGGCCGGCGAACGAAAACCTTGCGGCTCGTACCATCGTCTGGCATATATGTCAACAATCCTGACGTAATTTGTGGCGCCGCCGCACGTCGCGCCGCCACCGGCCGGGAGCCGCCTCGCCCATGGATCAGCCCGTCACCGCCACCGCCGACCGGTCGCCGGCCGAAGATGCGTCGGCCCACCGGCAGGCGATCGAGCTGCTGTTCTTCGCCTACCGGGACTTCACCCACGACGCCGACGAAATGCTGGCGCGCTACGGCTTCGGCCGCGCCCATCACCGGGTGATCTATTTCGTCGGCCGCCATCCGGGGATCCGCGTCGGCGAGCTGCTGGCCATCCTGAAGATCTCGAAGCAGGCGCTGGCGCCGGTGCTGAGCCAACTGATCGCCGAGGGGTTCGTCGTCCAGCGTCGGGATGTGGCGGACGGCCGCCGACGCTGCCTCCATCTGTCCGCCGAGGCGGCGGCGCTGGAGCGATCGCTGACGGCGCGCCAGGGCGAGCGGGTCGCCGCCGCCGTCGCCGAGGCCGGGCCGGACGCCGCCGTCGGCTTCGCCCGGGTGCTGCGCGCCCTGGTCAACCCCGAGGATCGCCACCGGGTGGCCGAGCCAGGCAACACGACCGGAGCGCGGGCATGATCATGAACGCCCCCCACGTGCTGGTCATCGACGACGACGCTCGCCTGCGACTGCTGCTCGCCCGCTACCTGGGCGAACATGGCTTCGTCGTCGCCACCGCCGCCGATGCCGCCGATGCGCGGACGAAGCTCGCCAGTCTGGCGTTCGACGTGATCATCCTCGACCTGATGATGCCGGGGGAAAGCGGCCTGGACTTTGCCATCGCCTTCCGACGCGAGTGGCCGACGCCGATCCTGATGCTGACGGCGATGGGCGAGCCCGAGGATCGGATCGCCGGCCTGGAACGCGGCGCCGACGACTATCTGACCAAGCCGTTCGAGCCGCGCGAGTTGCTGCTTCGCCTGCACAACATCCTGAAGCGGGCACCGATCCCGGAACCGCCGCCGCGCGAGGTGCGGCTCGGTGACCTGCTGTTCGATGCCGAGCGCAACCAGCTGACCCGTGACGGCGAGCCGGTGCGGCTCACCTCCATCGAGGCCGACCTGTTGCGCGTCATCGCCAGCAAGCCGAGCACGCCGTTCTCCCGCGAGGACCTGATCGAGCTGACCGGCACCGAGGGGGGAGACCGGGCCGTCGACGTGCAGGTGGCGCGGCTGCGGCGCAAGATCGAGCCCGATCCCCGCGAGCCCCGCTACCTCAGGACCGTGCGCGGCAAGGGCTACATGCTGACCCCCGACCGGGCCGACGGATGATCCCGCTCGCCGCCCACGCGCCGAGCCTGAAGCAGCTCCTGCCGAAGAGCCTGTTCGGCCGGTCGCTGCTGATCATCATCACGCCGCTGATCATGCTGCAGATCGTTGCCGCGCTGATCTTCTTTCAGGATCACTGGAACAAGCTCAGCCGACGGTTGGCGCTCGATCTCGCTGGCGATGTCGCGGTGCTGGTGCGGATCGTCGGCGAACCGCTCGACACGGCGCATCGCGATCGCCTGCTCGGCGCGGCAGCCGCGAGCATGGGTATCGTTGCCGATCTCCGGAACGGCGAGATCCTGGAGGACGTCTCCGTGCCAGGAGGACGCGGCGGCAATGCCATGTTCCGCCAGATGCTGGAAGACCAGCTTCTGCGGCCGTTTCGCATCGACACCCGCGAGCAGCAGGGTCACATCGTGATCCGCGTGCAGGTGGAGGACGGGGTTCTGCACCTGGTGACCACGAGCAAGCGGCTGTTCACCTCGACCACCTACGTGTTCATCATCTGGATGGTCGGCACGTCGATGTTCCTGCTCGGCATCGCCACGCTGTTCATGCGCAACCAGATCAAGCCGATCCTGCGCCTGGCGAGCGCGGCGGAAAGCTTCGGCAAGGGGCGCGACGCACCGCTGTTCAAGCCGGAAGGCGCCCGCGAGGTGCGGCAGGCGGCAACGGCGTTCATCGCCATGCGCGATCGCATCCTGCGGCAGATCCGCCAGCGCACGGCCATGCTCGCCGGCGTGTCCCACGACTTGCGGACGCCGCTGACCCGCATGCGGCTGCAACTGGAGATGATGGGCGACAGCGCGGACGTGGATGCGCTGAAGGAAGACATCGCCGAAATGGAGCAGATGCTCGAGGGGTATCTGATGTTCGCCCGCGGTGAGGGCGCGGAAATGCCACAGCCGAGCGATCTCGCCGTGCTGCTGGAGGAGGTGGTACGGCGGGCGCGACGCCGCGGCGCCGTCGAGCTGACGACCGAGGGGGGGCTCGTTGTGCCGGTCAAGCCCGTCGCCTTTCAGCGCATCGTCACCAACCTGGTCGACAACGCCCTGCGCTTCGGCTCCAACGTCCGGGTGACGGCGGGGCGCAGCGGCGACAGTGTCGAACTCACGGTCGACGACGACGGTCCGGGGATTCCGGCCGAGAAGCGGGAAGACGTGCTCAGGCCGTTCTTCCGGCTGGAAGGCTCACGCAACCCGCAGACCGGCGGCGTCGGTCTCGGGTTGACCATTGCCAGCGACCTGGTGCGCTCGCACGGCGGCAATCTCGTCCTCCAGGACTCGCC
>CAZBWP010000084.1:0-6103 GCA_964495295.1 uncultured Rhodospirillaceae bacterium
TCGGCAGGAGCAGCCGCCGGCCCTCGCCCGCGAACGGGATGAAGCCGTAGTGGCGGTAGAACGCGGCGGCGGTGTCGTCTTTCGCATCGACGATCACCGCGTGGACCGCGAGGACCTGGGTTGCGAGCAGGATGCGGTTCAGGGCATCCATCAGCAGGAAGGCGCCGAGCCCCTTGCCCTGCATGCCGTCATCGACGGCCAGTCGGCCGAGCAGCGCGGCCGGCACCGGGTAGCGCGGCAGGCGCTTCGCCCGGGCGGCCGGAAGGGTGTCCCGCTGGAAGCTGGCGGCGCTCAGGCTGTAGTAGCCGCACACGGTCGGCGCCCCGGCGGGCATCGCCACGAAGACGCGGGCGACATCCCGCTTCACGTCCTGCGAAGCGTGGTCCCGAAGGTAGCGGTCGAGGTCGAGAGCGCCACACGAGAAGGCCCTCCGGTCATGCACCTTGCTATCGAGCGGCGCGATCTGCCAGGGCGCAGGCGCCCGGCTCATCCGCCCGTTTTTTTGTACCGGGCGAACGCCTGGCGCAGGGCCGCATTGGGCGCCGGCGGATCGATCAGCGCGGCATAGAACACCGTCCAGTCCGGGTCGGACAGGGTGACGACCTCGTTCTCGCGGATCACCTTCTCCGCCTCCTCCAGCGCCGTCGCGAGGACGAACTGGCTGACCGTCTTGTGCCGGTAGCCGGCGGCGCGCTGGAGCACGCTCTTCGACCGGGCGTCGAGGCGCACCTGCAGCCGGTCTTCCTTGGTTTCCGCCGCTCCGGGCATGGCCGTTCTCCTTTTCCGATTTCCCCCGTATTGTGCTTACAAATGGAGCACGTTTCAAGGGGCTTGTGGCGAAGAGTTGTATAACCGTCAGCGGCGCCACTCGGCGCTCGGGTTTCGCACTCCCGAACAGACAGAGCTCCAGGCCGCATAACCCGGTGTCCATTTCTCCGGGGAAATATCAAACCGGTCGGCCCGGACCACGGCGGATAGGCAATGCTGAGTATGGTCGATCCGGGAGAAGGGCCGGTTGCTGCCGGCAAGGAACGCGCCCTGCTCGCGTTCCTGGTCGGCCGCATGGAACCCTTCCGGGCGCCGATCCCGGCGATCGGCCGAGCGGGGAAACACCTGCAAGGCCAGGTTCTTGGCGAACTCGGCAGCAATCCGCCGGTCCAGAACAGTAATAAGCGCCCGGTCCGCAGCGTCCCCGGCCAGCGCCCGGACGGTGACCATGCCCTCCAGGGCGTAGCAAGTGTTGGCGGTCGGATGCACGCGAGGCCGCAAGTCCCTCAGGTAGACTTCGGTCTGACGCAGAGCGAACACGCGAAGCTCTGGATCCGCGGTCCGCTCGAAGCGTGCTGCGGCCGCCATCACGCCCCAGTGATAGAACCCGATCGTCGGCTCAAGGCGGTAGCGCGCCATCAAGTCGCGGTCGACCTGCCCGAGCCAGTCGGCGAGGCTCGCGTCCTCCACGGTGGCTTCCAGGTAGGCGAGCGCCAGCCAGATCTCGCCGTTGAAATAATCGGACGTGCGCCGCGACCGTGGCGTGCGGCGGAAGCCTTCGCCCGGCAACCACATCGCCCGCAGGCCCCGCTCCCAGATGGCCCGGACCCGGGCGAAGCGGCCGTCCCCCGAGGTTCGGTAGAGATAGAGCTCGGCCAGCATCGCCAGTGCTGTGGCACCCGTGCGGGCGGCTTTGGGTGTGCTGTCGGCGGACACCAAGCCGCCATCGGCGACGGCAATGGTGCGGGCGGCCAGGGCCGTGAGCGCGGCGACGAGGACTTCGTATGTCGCGGGATCTCTGCTGTGGGCATAGTACTCTCCCAGAGCGTAGGCCGTCCCCGCCTGGCGGACGATGTTATCCCCTTTCAAGGCTGCCCGCGCCGCGAAGTCAAAGCCATACCGGAACAGCCCCGAGGGTTCCTGGACGGTATGGAGGTGGGCAGCCGCCCGTTGGGCGGCGGCCGGCAGCACCGCGCACCGGTCGTCCTGTCCCGCCGTCGCGCGCCCGGCGATGGCGAGGACGAGCACGGTCAACACCCAGCCCCAAACCACCTGCCGCCGGTTCAGCCACCGCGCCATTGTCGGCCAATCAGTTCCCGTTCCTGGTCCAACGAGAGCGGGCCGTCCACCATCAGCGCATCGATGGCGGCCTCGAGCGCTGCACCGGAGGGTACCGAGGCCGGCCGGAAACCGTCGGTGGGCAGCGCCTGCGCAGCCACCGCCACCTCGCTCCGCCATTGCCCGGAATCGTCTCGGCAGGCGACACCGGCAGTGGCTCTCGCACCGTCGGGACCGAGGCCCCACAACTCGTATTCCCGGCAGAAGCGGCCGACGTCGTCGACGAAGGTCAGGACCGGTCGCAGCCTGACGTCGTTGAGCCGGTCGGGGGTCTGCAGTGTCACCGCCTGGCCGCTTGCCATGGTTTCGAGCGCCCTCTCGATCTGCGGATCGAGTGCCGCGGCGAACATCGAACCACCAGTCGGGCCGAACGCAACCTCCGGCGGCGCCATCCAGCGTGACAGGCCGAAGCCGCCGGCGAGGCCCACCAGCAGCATGACTGAAGCCGCCACGGCAAAAGCGAAGCGGCGCGACGACGATACACCGGTTGGATTGCTCTGCGGCCGCGCTGCACCCCGTGGCTTGGCCTCCGGGCCCGCATCGTCAATGGCCCGCAGCAGGGCCTCGGGAAGAGGATCTCGCATCGGCTTGGCGAAGGCCCGTCCCACCAAGCTGTCGGTCTCGGCCAAGGCACGCAGACGGGCGCGCGCCTCGGCATCCGCCGCGAGCGCCGCTTCCACCTCCCGCGCATCTACCGGCGGCAACGCACCATCGTGGTAGGCCATCAGGAGCTCGTCGGATAAACGCTTCATGTCCTGTTCTCGGTTCGGGCGCTCGCGCGCACCGCGATGCTCGCCGCCGTGCCCTCCAGCCGGTCGCCGATGCGCTGTCGCGCCCGTGCGAGCCGGCTCGTCACCGTGCCGATGGGGACCGAGAGGACCTCGGCCGCCTCATGATAGGAGAGGCCTTCCACCGCCACCAGCATCAGCACCGCCCGCTGATCTTCCGGCAACTCGGCGACGATGCCGCGGACCCGGTCCAAGGTCAGCGCCGCTTCCACCGTGCGCCGACCATCCTCGCCAGCGATCTCGGCGGCATTGTCCAGGTCCTCTTCGTGGCCGTGTCCGCGCTTCGCCCGGTAGGCGTCGATCCGGAGATTCTGGATGATCCGGAACATCCAGCTGTCGAGCCGGGTGCCCGGCTGCCACTGGTCCAGGCTGGACAACGCGCGAACGCAGGCGGCTTGCACCAGATCATCTCCGTCATCCATCGACCCCGTCAGGCCGTAGGCAAACCGCCTGAGTCTTGGCAACAGGGCCACCAATTGCCTCTTCACCTCGCCAGACATGCTGATCCCCGCGGGCACGCTACAACCATAACGACAGGTTCACCTGTTTTCTTCCCAGGCTCAGACACAATTCTGCCAAAAAGTTCTCTTGCGCTTGCGGCGGCCCGACGGTGTTCGAAGATCATCAGGTGACTGGGCTCGACCTTGGAAGATGCTGCTCCGGCCATCGTTGTCTCGATACGCCCTGGGGCGTGACGACCTGGGTTGGATGGTCATACCATCGTTTCGCCGTCAAAAACTGGGGTATTTCACGATGAAGAACGCACTCATCGCACTTCTCATGATCATGGCCATCGGCCTTGGCGGCGTGGCCCTGCCATCCAAGCTCTTCGATGATCTTGCCATGATAGCGCCGGCCATGGCGGATGACGACGATGATGATGACGACGACGACGACGACGATGACGACGATGACGATGACGATGACGATGACGATGACGATGACGACGACGACGATGACGACGACGATGACGACGACGATGACGATGATGATGATGGCGGGCCGGGTGCTGCGATCGGCGGTCTGATGGGCGCTTTGGGCCGGATTTTCGGCGTCGATCCCAGCGAAGCCCCGGCGGATGCCGCCTCGTTCGAGCCGGACGAGGTTCTCGCCCTCGATGCTGGTGCCGCTGCCCTGCAGCAGGCCACGGCGCTGGGCTTCACCGTCCTCTCTCAGCAAGCTCTACCCGCGCTTGGCATCACCGTCACCCGGCTTCGCGTGCCGCCCGGTCTCGATGCGATTGCCGGCCTTCAGCTGTTGCGCAGCGAGACGGAGACCGGCGAATACGACCTCAACCACATCTACCGGACTTCCGCAGATGCATGCCGGGACGACCGTTGCTACGGCCCGTCGCTGGTTCGCTGGAGCCTGCCCACGCCGGCCGGCTGCGCGGCAGGGGTGCCGATTGGCCTGGTGGATACCGCCATGGATCTGCGTCACCCCGCCTTGCGTGGGCCGTCGATCGTCACCCGGGCGTTCACCCCGGACGGACGGACACGCTCCGGTGCCGCTCACGGCACGGCCGTGGCCGCCATCCTGGTCGGTCGCCCCGGCACCGGGTTCGCCGGGCTCGTTCCCGACGCAGAGGCCTTCGCGGCGGACGTGTTCTACCGGGCCGACGACGGGTTCGACGCAGCCAATGCCGCCAGCATCGTCGCAGGTCTGGACTGGCTGGCCTCGCAGGAGGTCCGCATAATCAGTCTCAGCATCGCCGGCGCCAACAACATCCCTTTGGCCACCGCCAGCGATCGCCTCAATCGACAAGGCGTTCTGATGATCGCCGCGGCCGGCAACCTGGGCCCGGGCGGGCCGCGCGCCTACCCTGCGGGCTACGGCGACGTGATTGCCGTCACCGCGGTCGACTCCAGGCGACGGGTGTTCCGCCGGGCCAACCAAGGCACCTACATCGACCTTGCCGCGCCGGGTGTGCGCATCTGGACCGCGGCTGCCGGCGGGGCGGGTGATTACGTCACAGGCACATCGTTCGCCGCACCGTTCGTCACCGCTGCGGCGGCGGCCCTTCTGGCCGAGAACCCGGGCGCATCACCAGCATGGGTCCGGCGGCGCCTGATCGAGCACGCCGTCGATCTTGGCCAGCCGGGCCTTGATATCCGGTTCGGGTGGGGGTTGGTCCAGGCGCCCCGTGGCTGCGCCGCGCGGTAGGCGGCGGCCGTGTAAATGCCTCGCAATCGCGCTTTCTGAAACGCCGGCCGGAAGAAAACCGACACCCCTTCGTTCTCGACACGACGACGCTGAACGAAGGGATCCTACCATGACGATGTGTTCTCCGCGCCACGAGCGATGGTTCCCCGGGTCGCCCGGTTTCCGCCTGGTGAAACGGGAGGCACGCGGACAGCGTGGCCTGGACTGCTGGCTCGCGCTGCCCGACAGACCTCGCCACGACGTACGGCCTCTGGTTGCCATTCACGGTATCTGCCGCGGCGCCGAACAACAGGCGGCGGCGTTTGCCGAACGCGCCAGCGCTCAAGGACGCGTCGTCATTGCGCCACTGTTCAAAAACGCGCAATGGCCGGGCTACCAGCGCCTGGTGCGTCGCGGCCGCGCCGACTTGGCACTGCTCGCCCTGATGGAAGCACTCAGGGCGGAACAGCTCTGGACCACCCGGCGGTTCGACCTGTCCGGGTACTCCGGCGGTGCCCAGTTCGCCCACCGTTTCGCAATGTTGTACCCCCAACTGATCGCGCGTCTTTCGGTCTGTTCCGCCGGGTGGTGGACCTTCCCCGATCAGGCCCCATTCCCGTATGGCCTGGGTGCGGAGGACGGGTGCCGGCCGGCATGGGGACCGCGCCTGGCCGCGATCCTCCCCCGGTTCCTGCGGCTGCCCATCACCGTCGCGGTCGGGGCGGATGACAACGTCCCGGACGCCAATACCCGCTCCGGCAGCGCCATCGACCGGCAGCAAGGCCTCGACCGCAGGACCCGGGCCGAGCGCTGGGTCGAGGCACTCACGACCGCAGCGTCGGCACACGGGATCGCGGCAAACGTGACGCTGTCGATCCTGCCGGACTGCGGCCACGACTTCGCCGCGTGTGTACGCCGGGGTGGTCTGGTGGACCACGTCCTTCCCGATCCGTCCCCGACTGTGACCCCGCTCGACGCCGCGGCAAGCCATCCTGACCACCACACCGATGCCGGCCGTCAGGCGGCAACCGGGCGCTCCAATCTCAACCATCCTGTCATGGGAGTTG
>CAZBWP010000084.1:6203-9185 GCA_964495295.1 uncultured Rhodospirillaceae bacterium
GTTCTTGCCTGCGGCGCACGCTACGCACCCGATCAGTTCGAAGGGGTGGCCGAACTCGGCGGCCACGGCGCCGACATGCTGGCCGCAGGCGGCGTGCTCGGGCGCATGCGCCGATGCCACGACCGCATGTCGGCCCCCACACGCGTCATCCCCGTCGGTCGCCTCGCGGACCTGGTCGGGCGGGTGCTCAACTTGGCCGACTATGCCCTCGCGCCGGCGGCGCGGCCGGTGCGCCTGACCGCGCTCGGCGTGGTCGGCGCGTCCATGAACGCGGGGAAGACGACGGCGGTCGCCAGCTTGGTGCACGGCTTGCGTCGGGGTGGCCTCCGGGTGGCGGCCCTCAAGGCGACCGGCACCGGGGCCTACGGTGATTTCAACGCCTATCGCGACGCCGGTGCCACGTTCGTGGCCGACTTCACCGATGTGGGCATGGTTTCCACCTACCTGGAGCCGGTCCCGCGGATCGTAGCCGGGTTGGATACGCTGCTGGCGGCCGCCGCAGACGCAGAGTGCGACGTTGCCGTGGTGGAACTGGCCGACGGGGTGTTCCAGGCCGAGACTGCGACACTGCTGCAGGACCCGTCGGTGCTCACTGCTTTCGCCGGCTTCGTGTTCGCCGCACCGGATGCCCTGGCCGCGGCGGGCGGTTGCCGCACCTTGCGGGATTGGGGGATTGAGCCCGCTGCGCTGACCGGACGCTTGAGCTGCTCGCCGCTGGGCGCTGCCGAGGCGGAGGCCGCCACCGGCGTGGAGGTATTGACCCGCGCCAACCTGTGCGATCCGGCGATCGCCACGACGCTGGTCATGGCGATGACCACGGATCATGGTCTGGGAGTGGCGGCGTGAGTGCACTTCCCCCGATCGCCGGCGACGGTCGCCGCCGGCGCATCGCCCTGGTCGCGGTTCTTGCCCTGGGCCAGGCCGTGGCCGCCGGCGTCGCGGCCTTCGCCACCCGGGACGTGTTCGCCAGCCTGAGCGCGGCCGATGCGACGGTGCCGCTTCAGGCCCTCGCCCTGGTGGCGGCGGCCGGAATCCTGCTCGGGGTGCTCCGCATCGGCGAACGGGTGATGGCCGAACGCCTGGGCCAGGATTACGCGGCGGCGTTGCGTCTGAAGCTGTTCACTCATGTGACCCGGATGTCGGTGGGCGAGGTGGCCCGGCGCCGTCTCGGCATGCTGACGATCCGCTTCGTTGGCGACCTGGCGGCGGTGCGGGGCTGGGTCAGCCTCGGCCTTGCCCGGCTGATTTCCGCCGGCATCGTGCTGCCGGCGGCGACCGTGGTGCTTTACCTCCTCGACGCCCGTCTCGCCGGGGCCGCGGCCATCCCGCTCCTGGTCGGGCTGGCGGTGATGACGCTGGCCGGATTGGCGCTGGGGCCGGCGCATCGACGCTTACGGAGCCGCCGGGCCCGGCTCGCCGCTGACGTGAGCGAACGGCTGCCGCGGGCGCCGGAACTGCACCTGCTTGGGCGCACGGCGTTGGAGAGCACGCGACTGGTGCGCCTGACCGAGCGCATGATTGATGCCGCGGTCCAGCGCGCCCGGGGCGCCGCGGTGATCCGCGCCGTGCCTGATGCGGTGGCCGGTCTGGCTGGTGCGGCGGTGATGTTGACCGCGTTCCGGTCCGGCCTCGCGCCCGCCGAGACCGCCGGGGCCCTGGCGGCCCTCGGGCTGATGGTCCGGCCGCTTCGGGACTTGGCCGGAGTGGCCGACCGCTGGCGGGCGTGGGTGGTGGCCCGCGACAAGTGTCTGGGACTGCTGGCGGCGCCGACACTCCGACGCCGGCAAGCCCTCGGGGCGGCAGCCGTTGGGGAGAAGGCGCCGTTCGTCCGGTTCGTCGATGTCTCGGCGGGACGACTCGAAGGGCTCAGCATCGACGCGGCGAGCGGCGCCAAGGTCGCCATCGTCGGGCCGAACGGCGCCGGCAAGTCGACCCTTATCAACCTGGCAGCCGGCCTGGAACAGCCGCACGAGGGCACTGTCCTGCTGGGCGAGCGGGCGCCGCTGTCATTGACGGCCGCCGAGCGCCGGCGGACGATCGCCCTGGTGGCGGCGCGGTCACCGATCCTGGCCGGCAGCGTGCGCCGGGCGCTTACTCTGGGCATGGCGCCGCGACCGACCGACGACGACATCCTGGCCGCAGCCGCCCGCTTCGGTCTTGCGCCGGTGCTGGACCGCCTGGGCGGTCTCGACGGCACCGTGTCGGAAGGCGCACAGAACCTGTCGGCCGGCCAGGTACGCCGGCTGCTGCTCGCCCGCGCGGCGTTGTCTCAGGCGCGGCTTCTGCTGCTGGACGAGCCGGACGATGCCCTCGATGCCGACGCACCCCGCCTGGTGGCGGACCTGGTGCGCGGCACGGATGCCACGGTGCTGCTGACCACCCACAATCCCGCCGTCGCCGCGGCGATGGATGAGCTGTGGTACATCGAAGCGGGCCGGCTCCTGGAGCATGGCCCACCCGACAAACTGCTGGCCGGGGAGGGGCCGGCCGCCCGCTTCTTCCACCCGCGCTCCGCCGCCTGATCCGCCCGCCGCAACCGCCGTCGCCCCGGCGGGTGCGGGCTCAGCAACAGGCCCGCGACCTGTTTGGTCAGGCTTTTTTGGCAGCGCGACGTGGAGAAGGGCCGGCGCGGCCGCTTGCGCTGACCATCCGGCTTGACCGGTTCTGGCCAATGCTGATCCGGGCTGCCCCAATGCGCGCGCCGGCACGGGGGCGGCAAGAAGAAACCGGAGCGACGGCGGGTCTCGCAGGAGCGCGGCCCGCTTTGCGCCGCTCCAGCTGGTTCGTGGTCAACGATCTCGTCGCGATCGTCCTCAGGCGGCGGTGGCGTCGGCGCCCGGGAACGCTTCATGGGCGCGCGCCCGCGGCAGCAGGTCAAAGATCAGGTGAATGCGGTCCTCGTCGCCGTCGTTGAACGCTTCGTGCATCTGCTTGTTGTCGAACCACCACAACTCCCCTTCCTGCATCCGCACGTCCTCGTCA
>CAZBWP010000085.1:0-9132 GCA_964495295.1 uncultured Rhodospirillaceae bacterium
GCGCTTACCCAGTGAAACCTAAAGCACACACTGATCTTCTGATCTATTGGGATCGCCCGCCCGCTTTTCAACCACACGAAGGCGTTCATGATCGACGTCAGCGATCCGGATGGACGCGCTCGAAGAACCCAAGATACCGGTCTCCGCGACCGCCAACTCAATCCAAAGTATAACACGCCCCCGCGTAAACTCACAACGTGGAATGTGGGTCACCGTGGGGTCAGCAGTCGTATCCCGAACGGGGACAGCCCTTCCACCGCCAACCACACAAAAAAGCGAGGAAATCATCAGATAGAGATCGCGCGTTTATGCAGTCACACACCCACGCGACCGGCTCGCAAGTAGCCGGTCGGCGAGAGTGCGACAAGCGCGAATGCAGCGCGCGAATGCAGCGCGCGAATGCAGCGAGTGACCCGGCGTCGGGTCAGGGGCCGCCGACGGCGACGAGAGGGTGTCGGAGGACGCCGCGGCGCTATTTGCGCTGCTGCATCAAATCGTCGAGTTGACGCTGCATCTGGTTGAGCCGCTCGCGCAACTCCTCCAGCTGCTCGTCCGGTTTCGGCCGCTCGGCTTCGTCATCCCGGCCCCGCTCGCCGCCCTGATCCGCATAGAACGGATTGAACATTTTCAGGGCACTCTCGAACAGCGCCATATTATGGCGGCTCATTTCCTCAAAATGACCAAGAGGGGTCAGGCCGTCGAGGGTCTCGCGCATGTACCCTCGCATGTTATCCTGGTTTTTGGCGAATGAATGCATGGTGTGATCGAGGTATCGTGGCACAACGACTTGCAAGCTGTCGCCGTAGAAGCTGATCAGGTGGCGCAAGAAACTGACCGGAAGCAGCTTCTGACCTTTCGATTCCTCTTCGACAATGATATGAGTCAGTACGGATCGTGTAATATCTTCCCCGCTTTTGGCATCGTAGACGACGAACTCGGCACCGGATTTGACCATGGACGCGAGATTGTCGAGCGTCACATAACTGCTGGTCGCCGTGTTGTACAAACGACGATTTGCGTACTTCTTGATCGTGATCGGCGTCTTCTCGTCCTTTTGGACACGCGACGCGACTGCAGCTTCGTTCATGATCGAACGCCTTCATGCGTTAGGCGGCAAACGTCCACCCTCTACAGCCTACATAAAACGTTGTTGCAAAGCAACATGGACGGTCCGCGATGCCCGCTTCCGCTGCACCCTTCTCCGACGGCGCGGAGAGCCGGCCATCAGCCGATCCGGCAGATGGTCTTCGCGGGCGCAACAACAACCTTTTCCTCACTAGGGAAATGACGTTTAATCGCGCTTTGCGTCCGCGGAAATGGCGGTGTGCATGCGCAACACCCGAGGCGCGTTCGTGTCATCCGTGCGGCCGTGATTCGATCAGGCTCGGGAGGGGAGTAGTGAATCATGACAATCCAGAAAGTCGGCATCATCGGAACCGGGACCATGGGCCTCGGAATCACCCAGGTCTGCGCGCAGGCCGGACGTCAGGTCGTTGCCGTCAAGGCGACCCCGGGGTCGACGGATCGCGCCAAGGCGACCCTTGAGAAGGGCTTCGCCCGGATCGTCGAGCGCGGCAAGATGGAGGCTGCGGAAAAGGATGCGATCCTCGGCCGCATCACGCTGTCCAACGATGAAGGTGCGGTCGCCGACTGCGATCTGGTCATCGAATCCATCGTCGAGGATTTGGAGACCAAGAAGGCCCTGTTCCAGCGCCTCGAAGCGGTCTGCCGCCCCGACGCGCTGCTGACCACCAACACCTCGACCCTGTCGGTGACCGCGATGATGGCGGTCTGCAAGCAGCGCGAGCGCGTCGCCGGCTACCACTTCTTCAATCCGGCGCCGGTGATGCGGCTCGTCGAAATCATCCATGGTTTCGAAACGTCGGACGACACGTTGACGAAACTGAACACGTTCAGCAAGGAGGTCGGCAAGGATCCGGTGATCGTCCAGGACACCACGGGTTTCATCGTCAACCGCCTGCTCACGCCGTACATGCTGAACGCGATCCGCATGCTGGAGCGGGGCACCGGCACCATCGCCGACATCGATCACGCCATGAAGTCCGGCGCCGCCCATCCCATGGGGCCGTTCGAACTGGCCGACTACATCGGTCTCGACGTGGTCGAAGCCATGGCCACCAACATCTACATGGATGTGCGCCACGAGCATCACGCACCGCCGCACACATTGACCCGCCTCGTCCAGCTCGGCTATCTCGGGCGCAAGAGCGGAGTCGGCTTCTATGACTATACGCAAAAGCCGCCGGTCATGAACCCGAAGCTGGAGCGTCCCTTCGTCTGACACGGGTCGCTCGGCGTCCATGTCTGTCCCCGGCCGGTGGCGTCGGCCGGGGGCGCTGGCGCCACGTCGTCACGCCGCGATCCCGCCGATCACCCGTCCGCCGACCCGCCCGCTGGCCCACCGGCTGGCCCGCCCGTCGTCCGCGGCCCCCTGCCCGACGCAGCCACTGCTGCGCTGAGCGGTAGACTTTTCAACATTCCCTCTGATATCTCACCGCCCATCCGACGAACCTTCTCCCTTCACAACCCGTGCGGAACAGCAATGGATCACCTCGACGTCCTCGAGAGCAGAAGCGTCTACATTCTTCGCGAGGCCTTCAACAGGATCGACAACCTGGCGATGCTGTGGTCGCTTGGCAAGGATTCCAACGCCATGCTGTGGCTGGCGCGCAAGGCCTTCTTCAGCCACGTGCCGTTCCCCCTTGTCCACGTCGACACCGGCAAGAAATTTCCGGAAATGTACGCGTTCCGCGACCGCTACGCCAAGGAATGGAAGCTGGATCTCCGGCTCGGCGACTGTCCGCCGATCGAGGAGATGGACCCCACCCTGCCGCCCGCCGCCCGCTCGGCCGCCCGCAAGACCGCCGGCCTCAGGGCGATGATCGAGAAGGAAGGGTTCACCGGCCTGATCGCCGGCATCCGCCGCGACGAGCAGGGCACCCGCGCCAAGGAGCGCGTGTTCAGCCCGCGCGGCGAGGAGAACACCTGGAACTTCCGGGATCAGCCCCCCGAATTCTGGGACCAGTACAAGACCGACTTCGCGCCGGGCACCCATCTGCGGATCCACCCGATCATGCACTGGACCGAGATCGATATCTGGCGCTACATCCAGCGTGAGAACATCCCCGTCGTCGATCTCTATTTCGCGAGAAACGGCAAGCGGTATCGCTCGCTTGGCGACCAGGACATCACCTTCCCGGTCGACAGCACGGCATCGACGATCGCGGAGGTGATCGCCGAGCTTCAGGAAACCAAGGTCGCCGAACGGTCCGGGCGGGCCATGGATCACGAGTCCGAAGATGCGTTCGAGCGACTGCGCGCCTCTGGCTATTTCTGAAACGGGGCCCCCGAGCATGAACGACATCCCTACCGTGAGCGCGACGACGCTGCACACGACCCCACCCCTGAAGATCGTCATCGTCGGTCATGTCGACCATGGCAAGTCGACCCTCGTCGGCCGCCTGTTCCACGACACGGGTTCGCTGCCCGACGGCAAGCTGGAAGAGATCCAGGGCATGTGCGAGCGTCGCGGCATGCCCTTCGAATGGGCGTTCCTGATGGACGCGCTCAAGGCCGAGCGGGACCAGGGCATCACCATCGACGTCTCATACATCCACTTCAAGACGCCCAACCGCGAATACGTGCTGATTGACGCGCCCGGGCATCGCGAGTTCCTGAAAAACATGGTGAGTGGCGCTGCCCAGGCCGATGCGGCGGTGCTCGTTGTCGACGGCGAGGAGGGCGTCCAGGAGCAGACGCGTCGCCACGCCTACCTGCTGCACCTGCTCGGCATCCGCCAACTTCTGGTCGCGGTCAATAAGATGGACCTGGTTGCGCGGTCCGAGGACCGCTTCCACGCCGTCGCCACCGAGACCCGCGAGTATCTCGCCAGCCTGGGCATCGATCTACTGCACACCGTGATGGTCCCGGTCTCAGGCCGCGACGGCGACAACGTGGTCAACCGGTCCCGGGCCATGGCCTGGTACGATGGGCCGACCCTCGCCGAGGCGCTGGAGGCCTTCCAGCCACCGGTGCAGCCCGTCGAGCTGCCGCTCCGGCTGCCGATCCAGGACGTCTACAAATTCGACGAGCGGCGGATTCTCGCCGGGCGAATCGAGAGCGGCCACTTGCACAAGGGCGACGTGTTGCTGTTTTCGCCGTCCAACAAGATGGCGCGCGTCGCTTCCATCGAAGCCTGGGCCGAGCCCGATCAGCCCGTGGCCCGGCGCGCCGGCGACTCTGTCGGGATCACGCTGGACGAGCAGTTGTTCATCGAGCGTGGTGAGATGGCGAGCCATCTCGCCAACGCGCCGATGCTGACCAACGTCTTTCGCGGCCGGGTGTTCTGGCTCGGCCACAACCCGATGCTTGCCGGCAGCCGCTACAAGCTCAAGCTGAACACCGCCGAGTATTCCGTCGAGGTCGAGAAGATCGAACGGGTCATCGACGTCAGCGATCTCGGCAGCGGCGCGGCCGAGCGGGTCGAACGCAACACCGTCGCCGAGGTGATCTTTCGGGCGCGCCGCCAGATGGCCGTCGATCCCTTCGACCACAACGCCATCACCGGGCGGTTCGTCCTGGTCGAGGCGTTCGACATCGTCGGCGGCGGACTGATCAGCATGGAGGGCTACGCCGACCAGCGGCCGGGCCTGATGCAGAAGTCGACCAACATCACCCGCGTCGAACACCGCGTCACGCCGGAGGAGCGCGCCATCGCCAACGGCCACCGCGGCGGCATCCTGTGGATGACCGGCCTGTCGGGCTCGGGCAAATCGACGCTCAGCTTCTCCCTCGAGCAATACCTGCACCGCAAGGGCTATCAGGTCTATGTGCTTGACGGAGACAACATCCGTCACGGCCTGTGTGCCGACCTCGGCTTCTCGCCCGAGGACCGGGTGGAGAACATCCGCCGCGTCGGTCAGGCGGCGCGGCTGTTCGCGCGGGCCGGGTTCATCGTCATCACCTCGTTCATCTCGCCGTATCGCGACGATCGCGACCGGGCGCGAGCACTGGCACCCGACGTGTTCCACGAGATTTTCATCGACGCCGATCTCGCCACCTGCGAAACGCGCGATCCGAAGGGGCTGTATCGGCGGGCCAGGACCGGCGAGATCCCGGAGTTCACCGGGGTTTCGGCGCCCTACGAGCCGCCGGCGACGCCGGAACTCAGGATCGACACGGCGGCCCACGACGCCGAGGCGTGCCTCGCCCTGCTCGCCG
The DNA here is from genome assembly GCA_964495295.1 of uncultured Rhodospirillaceae bacterium. Taxonomy (GTDB): domain Bacteria; phylum Pseudomonadota; class Alphaproteobacteria; order Rhodospirillales; family Defluviicoccaceae; genus CAZBWP01. The sequence goes on from CAZBWP010000085.1 coordinate 5,242, forward strand.
ACTACGTCGCCCGCCATTTCGCGTTGACCAAGCGGTAAGAGCGGGCAATGGCGACGGCCGTCCATCCGGTCATCCTCTCCGGCGGCGCCGGGACGCGGCTGTGGCCGATGTCCCGGCGGCTGCGCCCGAAGCAGCTGCTGCCGCTGACCTCCGAGCGTTCGATGCTGCAGGAGACGGCGCACCGGGTGGCGGGGCCCGGCTTCGCGCCGCCGGTGATCGTCTGCAACGAGGACCACCGGTTCATGATCGCCGAGCAGATGCGCGAAATCGGGCTCAGGCCCGAGGCGATCGTGCTGGAGCCGGCGGCGCGCAACACCGCCCCCGCCATCGCCGCCGCGGCGCTCCATCTCGAGGCACGCGATCCCGAAGCCGTGATGCTGGTGCTGCCGTCCGACCACGTGATCGAGAACACCGATGCGTTTCGCGCGGCGGTGGCCACGGCGGCCGCGGCGGCGCGGCATGGCGCGCTCGTCACCTTCGGCGTCCAGCCGACCCGGCCGGAGACCGGTTACGGCTACATCCGCCGCGGCGCGGCGCTCGCCGATTTCGCCGGCTGCTATCGCATCGACGCCTTCGTCGAGAAACCGGATCCTGAGACCGCCGAACGCTACGTCGCCGCCGGAGATTACGCGTGGAACAGCGGCATGTTCGTCCTTCCGGTTCGCGGCTTCCTCGAGGAACTGGACCGGCTGGAGCCGGAGATGTTGGCCGGCTGCCGTGCCGCGGTCGCCGGTGCGCGCCAGGACCTGGACTTCCTGCGGCTGGCTCGCGAGCCCTTCGCCGCCGTGCGGTCGATCTCCGTCGACTACGCGGTGATGGAACGCACCGACCGGGGCAGCATGGTGCCGGTCGACCTCGGTTGGAACGATGTCGGCTCCTGGTGGGCGCTTTGGGAGATCGGCGACCACGATGCCGACGGCAATGTCACCAGCGGCGACGTGATCACCGAGGATGTGCACAACTGCTACCTCCGCGGCGAGCGGAACCTGGTGGCGGCGCTCGGCATCCAGGACCTGGTCGTCGTCGCCACCGATGACGTGGTGCTGGTGGTGCCGCGGGACCGCGCCCAGGAGGTCAAGACCCTGGTCGAGCGGATCGAGGCGGCCGGCCGCAGCGAGCACTACGTCCATCCGCGCGTCTTCCGTCCGTGGGGCTGGTACCAGGCGATCGATTCCGGCCCCCGCTTCCAGGTGAAAGAGATCGTCGTCAATCCCGGCCAGCGGCTCAGCCGGCAGATGCACTACCACCGCGCCGAACACTGGGTGGTGGTCAGCGGCACCGCCCGGGTGACCCGGGGCGAGGAGAGCTTCTTCCTCACCGAGGACCAGTCCACCTACATCCCCCACAACACCAAGCATTCGCTGGAGAATCCGGGGCGGGTGCCGCTCCGCATGATCGAGGTGCAGTCGGGCGGCTATCTCGGCGAGGACGATATCGTCCGCTTCGACGACGCCTACGGCCGCGCCGACCCGGAATAATCCCGATCGGCGCCACGCCGACCCGGAACGGTCCCCGCCGGCTCAATACCGGTTCGGCACCACCTGACTGGCCGGCAGGATGCTGTCGACGCCTTTCGGCTGCGGCTCCGCCTTGGGGACCTTCGGCAGGTCGGGCTTGACCTTCTTGTAGGGAATCTGGTCGAGCAGGTGGCTGATCAGGTTGAGGCGCGCGCGGCGCTTGTCATCGGCCGGCACCAGGTGCCACGGCGCGTGCGGCGAGTCGCTGCGCAGGAACATTTCCTGATAGGCCACCGTGTAATCCCACCACAATCGCACCGATTCGGTATCCATCGGGCTCAGCTTCCAGTGCTTCAGGGGATCCTGGATGCGCGCCTCGAAGCGCCGCCGCTGCTCCTCCTGGCTGACGTCGAGAAAGTACTTCAGGAGCATGATGCCGTTGTCGATCACCTCGCGCTCGAACATCGGCACCAGGCGCATGAAGCGCTCGTATTCCTCGTGGGTACAGAAACCCATCACCCGCTCGACGCCGGCGCGGTTGTACCAGGAGCGGTCGAACAGGATGATCTCCCCCGCCGCCGGGAAGTGCTGGATATACCGCTGGACGTACATCTGCGTCCGTTCGCGGTCGGAGGGTTTCGGCAGGGCGATGTGCTTGAACACCCGCGGGCTGGTGCGTGCCGTGATGCGGCTGATGACGCCCCCCTTGCCGGCGGTGTCCCGTCCCTCGAAAACGACGACGACGCGGGCCCCCTCGGCCAGAGCCCAGGCCTGCAGCCGGGTCAGCTCGACCTGCAGCTTGTAGAGCTCCTGTTCGAAGACCTTGCGGTTCATCTTGGCGGGCGCCGCGCCGGTGTCCACGGCTGCCGGTTCAGCCTGCTTTTTGCCCTTGTCCTTCGCCATGACCCCTCTCCCTCGTCGCGTGCCGAGCGTTTGCAAGCCTTACAGTTTTGTTGCTAATCGGGGGCTCGCGCAAGGCCGTTGACAGCCCCTCGCGGGGCTCTGCACACGGTCAAGGGTCGGGCGCGAACGTTCGCCGCGTCCCCGCTCCCCGCACGGGGGAGCGGGTCGGCATACGATCGGCTCAGGCGGCGGCCAGCGTCTTGCCGGTGGCGCCGAGGTCTTCGAAGGCCTCGCCGAGGCGCGCGATCAGGGCAAGTTCCGCCTCGCGCATCCACTTGCGTGGATCGTAGTACTTCTTCAGCGGCGCGCCGTCGTCCGGATCGAGCTGATACTTGAACGCCTTGGGATGCTGGTCGACGTAGCGGCCGAGCCCCTCGGCGAAGGCGAACTGCGTGTCGGTGTCGATGTTCATCTTGAACACGCCGTAGTTGATCGCCTCCTTGATCTGGCCCTTGTCCGAGCCGGAGCCGCCGTGGAACACGAGGTTCAGCGGATTCGACCCGAGACTGTGGGTCTTCTGCACCATGTCCTGGGATTTCTTGAGGATCTCCGGGCGCAGCTTGACGTTGCCCGGCTTGTAGACGCCGTGCACGTTGCCGAAGGACGCGGCGACGGAAAACTCGCCGATCGACGCCAGCTTGTCGTAGGCCTGCAGCACGTCCTCGGGCTGGGTGTAGAGCTTCGAGTTGTCGGCGCTCTCGTCGAACTCGCCGCCGATGCCGTCTTCCTCACCGCCGGTGACGCCCAGTTCGATCTCCAGGTTCATGCCGAGCGCCGCCATGCGCTTCAGCACGCGCGCGCACTCATCGAGGTTCCAGTCGATCGGCTCCTCGCTCAGGTCCAGCATGTGCGAGCTGAACAGCGGCTTGCCGGTCTCCTTGAAGAAGGCTTCGCCCTGGTCGAGCAACCCCTCGACCCAGGGAATGAGTTTCTTGTTGGCATGATCGGTATGCAGGACGACGCAGATGCCGTAGTGCTCGGCGAGCAGGTGGACGTGCCGGGCTGCCGCGACCGCGCCGAGCACCCGGGCGAGGCTGGCGTTGGGCATGCCTTGTCCGGCGTAATACTGGGCGCCGCCGTTCGACAACTGAACGATGACATCCGCCTTGTTCTTCGACGCGGCTTCCAGCACCGCGTTGATCGTGTGGCTGCTGGTGACGTTGACCGCGGGCAGCGCGTAACCACCCTCCTTGCAGGCGCTCACCAGGGTCTTGTAGTCGTCGCCGGTGACGACTCCGGGCTTCAACATGTTGGAGCCATTGGCCATGACAGTTCTTCTCCCTCTGGCACTGTGGATGCTACGACGCACTATAGCGCAGGCGCCCCACGGAATCCCATGCCTGAGACAGCGGATTCGAATCGCGCGGCGCCTTTTCGCTCTCGACTCAACCGTCCCGCAGCGACGCCCGGGTGGACCTGATGTGACGCTTGCCTCCCAAGCGTCAGACCCGATACACTAACCTATTGATTTGAAAACCGCTCCGCCTCCTCCGCCGGCACGATGGTCTTGCCCAGCGGCCACAGGCAGAGC
>CAZBWP010000086.1:0-7117 GCA_964495295.1 uncultured Rhodospirillaceae bacterium
GTCCTCGATGGTGGCGTGACGCCGCGGGTGATGACCTTGCGCGAGGTCTTGCAGGCGTTTCTCGACCATCGCCACACGGTGCTGCTCCGCCGCAGCCGCCATCGCCTCGCCAGGATCGACCGGCGGCTGGAGATCCTCGACGGTTTCCTCCTCGTCTACCTCAACTTGGACGAGGTGATCCGGATCGTCCGCCAGGAAGATCATCCAAAGCAGGCGTTGATGGAGCACTTCGGTTTGACCGACGTGCAGGCCACAGCGGTTCTCGACATGCGGTTGCGCCAGCTCCGCAAGCTCGAGGAACTGGAGATCCGCGCCGAGCATGCCCGGCTGAGCGATGAGCGCGCGGAACTCGCCGCGCTGCTCGCCGACGAGGCGCTGCGGTGGAAGGCGATTGCAGACGATGTCGCGGAGGTGGGTAAGACCTTCGGCCCGGCGACGCCACTCGGCCGCCGGCGCACCCAGTTCGCTGCGGCACCGATCATCTCGGAGATCCCGGCAGACGTGCTGGCCGAGCGTGAACCGGTTACGGTTCTGTGTTCCGAGAAGGGCTGGATCCGGACCGCCAAGGGGCACCTCGCTGACACCCAGGAGATCCGTTACAAGGACGGCGACCGCGGCCGCTTCGTCGTGCATGCGTACACCACCGACAAGCTGTTGCTGGTCGCCACCGACGGCCGCGTTTACACGCTCGCCTGCGACCGGCTGCCGGGCGGGCGCGGGCAGGGCGAGCCGCTGCGTCTGATCGTCGACCTCGCCGAGCGCGCCGATGCGGTGGCCCTGTTCGTGTATCGGCCCGACGGCCGGCGGCTGATCGCCTCCGATCGAGGCCGCGGCTTCGTCGTCGAAGAGGGCGACCTCCTGGCCCAGACGCGCGCCGGCAAGCAGGTACTGAACGTCGGCGCCGGCGAAGAGGCCGCTGTTTGCGTGCCGTTGTCTACGGGCGCCGATGCCGTCGCGGTGATCGGCTCGAACCGCCGCCTGCTGGTGTTCGGACTCGAGGAGGTGCCGGTGATGGCCCGCGGCAAGGGGGTGATCCTGCAGCGCTATGCCACCGGCACCCTGGCCGACGCGGCGGCGTTCGTGCTCGCCGATGGCCTTGCCTGGCCCGCCGGCGGCGGGATGCGCGTCGAGAAGGACCTCGCGCCATGGCTTGGCCGGCGGGGGCAGGCGGGCACCAAGGCACCCAGGGGCTTCCCCCAGTCCAACCGCTTCCATTAGCTGCCTTGCTGCCGCGGGCCGGGCTTGCTCGACGAACCGGGCGGCCGCACCATATGCTGATCACCAGGGCGAACCCCGGCCGTGGCAAGGGAGCGCGGCTGCTTCTGCCCGCTCGACCCTGCCGCGCCAATCATTTACGAGGCGGGTGTCGCCTGCTAGGGAAGGTCACGCCAAGAGCCGCCGGCCAGGAAGGCCAGCGGATCATTTCGGGAGGATATGGACCGTGCAGCAACCATCGACCCTCGGGCGCCGATGAACGGCCTCGCTCTGTTCGTGCGCCTGATCGACGGCGTCAACGAGCGGATCGGCCATGCCATCGCCTGGCTGACCTTGGCCATGGTCCTGGCGGCGTTTGTCGTCGTCGTCCTGCGCTATGTGTTCAGCATCGGCTTCGTCTGGCTGCAGGAATCCTATGTCTGGATGCACGGCATCGTCTTCATGGTTGGTGCTGGCTACACGCTGCTCAAGGGCGGGCACGTCCGGGTCGATATTTTCTATCGGGACAGTTCGGCGCGCTATCGGGCTTGGGTCGACCTGTTTGGATCACTGGTGTTGCTGCTGCCGGTCGTCGCCATCGTCTGGACCGTGTCCTTCCCCTACGTCGAGACGTCGTGGTCGCGCCTCGAGGAGTCGCGGGAAGCTGGCGGCCTGCCCGGATTGTTTCTGCTGAAGTCGGTCATTCTCGTCTTCTGCGTCACCCTTGGCCTGCAGGGGCTATCGCTGGCTGCGCGATCGCTGCTGGTGCTGATCGGTGCGCCGCTGGCCGACGCCAGCACGAACAAGGGCGGCTGACCGATGGGTCCCGAGGTCCTGGCGCTTGTGATGTTCGTGGTCGTCTGCGGAGTCCTGCTGCTCGGCTTTCCAGTCGCTTTCAGCCTCGCCGGCACGGCGCTGATCTTCGCCGGGATCGGCACGGCCTTCGACGTCTTCGACATGCGGCTGCTGGGCGGCCTCGCGTCCCGTTACTTCGGCGTGATGGTCAACGAGGTCCTGGTCGCGGTTCCCTTGTTCGTCTTCATGGGGGTGATGCTGGAGCGCGCTCGCATCGCCGAGCAGCTGCTGGAGACCATGGGACTGCTGTTCGGCCGCCTGCGCGGCGGGCTTGGGCTGTCGGTGATCTTCGTCGGCATGCTGCTCGCGGCATCAACCGGCATCGTCGGCGCCACCGTCGTCACCATGGGCCTGTTGTCGCTGCCAAGCATGCTGAAGGCGGGCTATGACCCCAAGATCGCCACCGGAACCATCTGCGCCTCGGGCACGCTCGGCCAGATCATCCCGCCGTCGATTGTCCTGGTGCTTCTCGGCGACATTCTCCAGGGGTCCTACGCCGAGGCGCAGCGGGCGATCGGCAACTGGGCTCCGGAACCGGTCTCGGTGATCGATCTGTTCGCCGGCGCGTTCCTGCCGGGCATGATGCTGGTCGGGCTTTATATGGGCTGGATCCTGATCCGCTCGGTCATCCGGCCGGACGCATGCCCGGCGTTGGTGGCCGAAGGCGAGGTGGTCGAGGGCCTCGGCCATCGGGTCATCACGGTCCTCTTGCCGCCGGCGATCCTCATCCTGGCGGTGCTTGGCTCCATCCTGGGCGGCGTGGCCACCCCGACCGAGGCGGCCGCCGTCGGTTCCGTCGGCTCGCTGTTCCTGGCCGGCCGCACCATCATGATAACGGCCGACGATCCGGTCTGGCGCTCGCCGTTCGGCCGGTTGGCGCGGCTACTGGACCGGGGCGGCAACCAGCCGATCATGGTCGCCGCGGGATCCGTGGTGGGACTCCTCGTGGTCACCGCGCTGTTCGATCTCCGGATGCAGCGTGACGTGGTGCCGCTCGTCGATGCCGTTGCCTTCAGTCTCGCCACTGCCATGTGCGTCGGCCTGCTCTGGGGGCTCCTGGTGGCGGTGTGGCGGGTTCTCGCAGTCAAGGTGTTGCGAGAGGTCATGGGAACGACGCTGCAGATCAGTACCATGGTGTTCGTCATCCTGCTTGGTGCGTCGCTGTTCTCGCTGGTGTTCCGCGGCTTCGGCGGCGACGAGATGGTGGCCGACCTGCTCACCGGCCTGCCGGGCGGCGTCTTCGGCGCGATGCTGGCGGTGATGCTGGTGATGTTCGTCCTCGGCTTTTTCCTGGACTTCATCGAGATCATCTTCGTTGTGGTGCCCATCGTCGGGCCGATTCTGTTGCAGATGGATATCAACCCTGTGTGGTTCGGGGTCATGATCGCCATCAACCTGCAAACCAGTTTTCTGACACCACCCTTTGGTTTCGCCCTGTTCTACCTGCGCGGCGTTGCTCCGCCCTCGGTGACGACGCTCGACATCTATCGCGGCATCGTGCCGTTCGTCATCATTCAGATTGTCGCCCTCGGCATCGTCGCCGCGTTCCCGGAAATCGCCACATGGCTGCCGAAGGCGCTGTTCCGGTGAAGCGAAGGCTGACGGTGCGAACGCATTCTCCCGATGCCCGTAGCGGAGTGTTGATGCGGGGCCGCGCCATTCGACAGCGAGGCAGGGATTGTGTTTCGCGTCCCTTCACCCGCGGCGGGGCCTTCGGGCTGGGAGAAAAAAAATAAACTGCGTTTATTAAAAAACTATCGACACGCGCTGTCGGCTTGGCTACGGTGCCCGCCATGACGACAACGCTGAAACGTTACGACTTCAGTGAGCGGCTTGCCGAGATCCTCGGCGAATCCCGCCGCGACTTGCGCGTTCGGGTCACCATGCTGGTGGCCGGCGGGCTCATCCCTCCCGGACGGCGTGGCCCCGGCGCGCCGCCGGCCACCCCCGATTACGCCGCGGACCTGCTGATCGGCGTGCTCGCGGCACCCGCCCAGGTGCACACCGTCGAGGCCGTCCGCTGTTATCGCGACCTCAGGCCAACCCGACGCATCGCCGGCGGGCCGTCCACCGGTATCGTTCTCGGCCCCCGGCGCGGTCGCGCGTTGGCCCTCCCGGCGCTGTCTGCCGGCGATGTGCCGCTGCTTGTCGGCGCACCGGTCTTCGGCGCCATGCTCGCCCGTCTGCTCGACCGGGCGCGCCGGCCGGAGACCCGCGACGCCCTGGCCCGCGACGTTTTCGGCGTCTGGGTCGGCCGCGGCTGTCCCGTCGCTGCCGTGCAGCTTGCGACTTGGGCGGAGGGCCAGCGCACGGTTCTCAGCCAACGCTACGACCTCGCGGACGGCGCGCCGCTGCCCGCGTGGCTCGATCCCAAGCGGGGCGGCCTCGCCGATCCCGGCCTCTTTCACACCGTCTTCCTGCCCGTCCGCAAGCTGATCGACATCGGTGCGCTGACGGCCGCAGCGGAGACCGCGCCGACCTCGGCGCTGCAACTCAGGAGACCCGCGATGATCGATCTCGGCCCCCGGCTTTCCCGCCTCGCCGAATTCGCCCAGCTCACCCACGAGACCCGGCACCGCCGCCCGTGGAAGAAGTTCCTCGAGAAAGCCGTCGACTCCATCGCCGTCACCGAAGGCCTTGAGGAAAAGCCCGGCCGACTCACCGAGGTCGCTGATTTCGGACCCAACCCCGGCAACCTGCGCATGAAGTGCTATGTGCCGGAGGGACTGCCGGCGGGCGCGCCGCTGGTCGTGGCGCTGCACGGCTGCACCCAGTCGGCCGAATCATATGACCGCGGCACCGGTTGGTCGACCCTCGCCGACCGCCACGGCTTCGCCGTCCTGTTGCCCGATCAGCGCCGTCGCAACAATCCGCTGCGCTGTTTCAGCTGGTTCAAACCGGAGGATGTGGTGCGCGACGGCGGAGAGGCCGCCTCCATCCGCCGCATGGTCGAGCGCATGTGCCTGGAGCACGGCATCGAGCGGCGGCGCGTCTACGTCACCGGCGTTTCCGCCGGCGGGGCGATGACGGCGGCGCTGCTGGCCGCCTATCCGGACGTCTTCGCTGGCGGCGCGATCATCGCCGGCGTTCCCTATGGCGCTGCCAGCAATCTCCAGGAAGGCTTTGAGGCGATCTTCCAGGGCCGATCGCTCACCGCCGAGGAGTGGGGCCACCGGGTGCGCGCCGCGTCGCCGCACGCCGGCCCCTGGCCGACGGTCGCGGTCTGGCACGGTGACGCCGACTCCACGGTGACCCCCTCGAACGCCGAGGAGGCGATCAAACAGTGGGCCAACGTCCACGCCCTGCCACCGACGCCGACCGTCGAACACACGGTGGACGGTGGGCATCGCCGGCGCGTCTGGCACGACGCCGACGGCCGGGAGGTGATCGAGTCCTGGACCGTTGCCGGCATGGCGCATGGCGTGCCGATCGCCGCAGGTGGACCGGACGGGTGCGGCGAGGCGGCCCCCTTCATCCTCGACGTCGGCCTGTCCTCAACGTTTCACATCGCCCGCGCCTGGGGCCTGACCGAGACCCTGTTCGAGGCACCAGCGCGGCCGGCGGCGGCGGCGAGCCCGTGCCCGCCCGCTCCGGCGGCGTTCGAGGCCGAGCCAGTGGCCGCGGCAAACATCCCGGTACCAGTCGCCCGCCGGGACGGCGAGGGCGCCCGCTGGTGGTCCGAAGATGCGGCTGCGAGTAACCGCGCCGCGCCCGGCGGACTGGACATCCATGGCATCATCGCCCAGTCGCTCGCCGCAGCGGGGCTGATTTCCGGCGGCAGCCGGCGGCCGGCGAGTTCGGCACCGCTCGGCATCGACATCCCGGCGATCCTGGCGACGTCGTTCGAAGCGGCGGGACTCTTGCGCTCCGACCGAACGGCACCGCCGAAGCGGGCGGCCGAGCCCGTGACCGTGAATGCCCCCGAGGCCACGCCGGAGGCCCCCAAGAGCGCGTCTGAAGCCGCACCCGAAGCCGCGCCGGAGATCGCTCCGGGCTGGCGGCTGGTGGCGGGCGGCGGCGCCCTGCTCGGTGCCGGCAGCGTGCTGCACGGCCACGTCGTCTCGGGCGTCGACAGCCGCCTCGGCGAGGCGACCCGCCGCATCGCCTGCCGGATCACGCTCGGCAACACGCCGCGTCTCAGCTACGCCCGCCGGTTGGATCTCAGGGCCGCGGCCAACATGTTCACCACGGCGGCGTTCAGCGTGCTCGTCGACGATGTGCCGGTGGACGAGGCGACGGCCAGTGGCATGGACTATGCCGAGCCGGCTTGGACCGATCGCCTCGACATCGACCTCGCGCCGTTTGCCGGGCGCACGGTGACGCTCACCTTCGAGACGTTGGCGAACGCCAACCTGCTCGTCGAAGTGTCGGCGGAAGCCTGGGTGCGGGACGTCGTGCTGCACGACGCCGTCGCTGCCGAAGCGGCCGAGGCCGTACCGGTTTGAGCGTGCCGCGCCGACGCAGTCTCGCGGCGGGGGCAAGACGGGGGGCGGGCCGGAGCGGTCCGCCCCCGCGTCGTTCCGGCCAAGAGGTCGGCCAGCCGATCGACGTCACCATCGAGCAGATCGGCAACCGCGGCGACGGCGTCGCCGACAGCCCGATGGGGCGCCTCTATGTGCCGCTCACCGTGCCCGGCGATCGTGTCCGGGTGCGACCGATGGCGCGGCGCGGCGACGGCCGTGCCGCCGACCTGGTGGCGGTGCTGGAGGCAGGGCGCGATCGTCGTCCGCCCCCGTGCCGGCATTTCGGCGTCTGTGGCGGCTGCGCCCTGCAGCACCTAAGCGACTCCGGCTACATCGGCTGGAAGCTGGAGCGCTTGGCCGGTGCCCTGCGGCACAGCGGCGTCATGGCGGAGCATGTGGACAGTCCGGTCCAGACGCCCCCGGGCGGTCGGCGTCGCGCGGTGCTGGCGGCCGTGCGCGGTGCGGCGGACAGGACACTCGATCTGGGCTTCCGGATGCGGCGCGGTCACGCCGTCGTCGACCTTGCGGTCTGCCCCGTCCTGGCGCCCGCCATCGTCGCTCTGCTGCCGGCAGTGCGGGACCTGTTGAGCGAACTGCTGCCACCA
>CAZBWP010000086.1:7217-9122 GCA_964495295.1 uncultured Rhodospirillaceae bacterium
CGCGGCGGTGGTCGTCGATCCGCCGCGCGCCGGCGCCCGTGCCCAGGCGGAAGCCCTGGCGGCCTCTGCCGTGCCGGTGGTCGTCGCCATCTCGTGCAATCCCGAGACCTTCGCGCGGGACGCCCGTGTTCTCGTCGATGGCGGCTTTCGGCTCAGCCGGCTCAAGCCAGTCGATCAGTTTCTGTGGTCGCCGCACCTGGAACTCGCAGCCGTCTTCCAGCGGTGAGGAGGCAGTCGGCGTCGGCGAGGCGGCGGGCGAGAAAGCGACGGGTGCGCGTTTGCCCGTCGGAGTCGTCGCACGACCAGATGGCGAGGGTGCCGAGGAACAGCCACGTGAGGGCGATCTCCTCGACCTCGCGGCGGGGCGGCGGGCTGTCCAGGCCGGCGGCATCGCGCCACCACAGCACGATGCGCGACAGTTCGAACGGCAGCGGCATCCAGTGGTGCGGATGGAACGGCCACAGCTTGACCTTGAGCATCTCGACGCTGACGCGCCGGTGCGGCGCCAGCACGTCGAGCCAGCGGCAGAGCAGCAGATATAGCCTGTGATGCGGCGGCTCGGCCGCGAAGCCTTCGGCCGTCGGCTCCAGCATCGCATCCCGGGCGCGCGCAAACCAGGCGTCGGCGATGGCGTCGCGGTCCCGGAACCGCGTGGCGACGGCATCAAGGCCAATACCGAGCCGTTCGGCCACATCGTGCAGCCTGACAGCATCCCAGCCGTGCATCTCGGCGAGGTCGAGGGCCGCATCGACGATGCGCTCGCGGACGCCGTCGTCCAGGGTAGAGAAGTCGCTGGTCATGCGTCCTCCCGTGCTTCGCGGCACTCCTCGATCCGCGCCTGGGCGCCGAGCCTGTCGACCAGGTCCGCCGCGAATTCCGTCAATGTGTCGTCGCGCGCCCCCATGACGAGGATGCGGTCGCCCGGCCGCGCCAAGTCCAGCAGCGCGTCACCACATGCCCCCCGGTCGGCCAGAGCCAGAGCTTGGCGTCCACGCCTCCGCACGCCGTCGACGATGTCGCGACTGGAGACACTGCGCTCGACGGAGCCGCCGTAGTATACCGGATCGGGCATGATCAGGACATCCCGGGCGCCGAGATGCGCCTCGAAGGTGTCGATCAACACCTCCTTCATCAGCTTCAGCGGGCCGAAACCATGCGGCTGGAACATCACCAGAAGCCGCCCCGGAAACGTGTGCAGCGTCCCCAAGGTCGCCTGGATCTTGTCCGGGTTGTGGGCGAAATCGTCGATCACCGTTACGCCGTTCGCGGCGCCGACGACCTCGAGCCGCCGCCGCAGCCCGGCGAATCCGGGAAGCGCCGCCGCCGCCTCGGCGAGCGGGACGCCCGAGGCGCGGGCGGCGGCGAGGGCGGCCAGGGCGTTCGCGACGTTGTGTCTGCCGGGAACGCGCAGTCGCACCTGGGCGCTACTGTCGTTGGACCGCTCGTTCACCCGAAACGCGATGCCGTCGGGGGCGGGGACCAGCGCCTCGGCGCGCAGTTCCGCTGCGGCATTTTCGATACCGAACGAGATCACGCGCTCTTGCGCAAGGCCAACGGTCAGAGCCGCCGCTTCGGCATTGTCAGCGTTGACCACCACGGTCGCCGCCCCGTCGACGAAGCCCATGAACAGCTGGCGCAGCTCGGCCAACGGCTTGTGGTCGAGTGCTACGTTGGTGAGCACCGCGATGCGTGGCCGAAACAGCGCGATCGAACCGTCGCTCTCGTCGACTTCGGCGACGAAGGCACCGCCATGACCCGCCACCGCTCCGGCGAACGGCATCGCATCGGTGACGAAGTTGCGCATGACCGCACCGTTGACGATGGTCGGACCTTGCCCCGCCCGGGTGAGGATCCAGCCGATCATGCCGGTCGTCGTCGACTTGCCGCTGGTCCCCCCGACGGCGA
>CAZBWP010000087.1:0-9117 GCA_964495295.1 uncultured Rhodospirillaceae bacterium
GGGGTGACCGCGGCCGCGCGGCGTGCGTCCACGCGCTCGCGGCGTTCGCCGAGACGGGACGTGCGGCCGTAGGCGCCGACCTGAACCTTTCCGGCCGCCGTCCCCGACAAGCTTGCTCCCGCGACAGTGACCGGTCGGCCCCGAGGGCTTCGGCAACCATGTCGCTTCAGCAGGGACGCCGACGCGGCTACAATCGAATCCCATATGATGGTCATTGGCGTGACCTCGGGAGAGCCCTTACGTGACCCGACTGCGAATCCTTGGCGCGGCCTTGGCCCTGGTGGCTCTGGCAAACGGCGCGACTCCGGCCCTCGGCCAGGGCAAGGGCCATGATCGCGCCCGGGAGGCGGTGCGCGCCGGCGACATCCGGCCCTTGGGTGAGGTGCTGGAGAACGTCCGCCGCGCCTATCCCGGCGCCGTGCTGGACGTCAAGCTGCTGGACCGCGGTCCGCCCGCCGACTGGCGGTATGAGGTGCGGGTGCAGACGCCCGAGGGGCATGTCATCGCCGTCCTGGTGGATGCCGAGACCGCCAAGGTCGCCGGCGCACGGGGCGGCGGCGCGGGCGGCGGGCGGCGCTGATGCGCATTCTGGTCGTCGAGGACGACCACGATCTCGCGCGCCAGATCGGCGGGTCGCTGGCCGGCCACCATTATGCCGTCGACCTCGCGCACGACGGCGAGGAGGGGCATTTCCTCGGCGAGACCGAGTCCTACGATGCCGTCATCCTCGATCTTGGGTTGCCCGTCATGGGTGGCGTCGCGGTGCTGAGCAGCTGGCGGCAGAACGACCGCCGCATGCCGGTCCTGGTGCTCACCGTGCGCGACCGCTGGCATGAAAAGGTCGCGGCCTTCGATGCCGGGGCCGATGACTACGTGGTCAAGCCGTTTCACCTGGAGGAATTGCTGGCCCGCCTCCGGGCGTTGATCCGCAGGACCACCGGCCACACCACGTCGATGCTTGCCTGCGGGCCGCTGCTGATCGATCTCGGCGGCACGCGGGTGACCCTGGACGGCGCGCCGGTGCCGCTGACGGCGCACGAGTACAAGCTCCTCGCCTACCTCGCTCACCACCGCGGTCGGGTGGTCTCGCGCACCGAACTCACCGAGCATATCTACAACCAGGATTTCGATCGGGATTCCAACACCATCGAGGTGTTCGTGCGGCGCGTGCGCAAGAAGATCGGCGCCGATTTCATCCGGACCACCCGGGGTCTCGGGTACCAGTTGACGTGCGAGCCGGAGCCGGGTGCGGATTAGCTCGCTCACCACGCGCCTGATCGCCGGGGCCGGCGTCTGGATCGCCGTCGCCTTGCTGGCCGCCGGGGTGGTGGTCTCCGCCTTCCTCGAACGCTACGCGGAGCAGGGTCTGCGGGAGCGCCTCGCGGTTCACCTGGACGCCCTCGTCGCCGCCAGCGAAACCGAGGAGGTGTCCTTCCAGCTCGTGCTGGCGCGCGAGCTGACCGATCCCCGGTTCGAGCGGCCCTATTCCGGCTGGTACTGGCAGATCGGTGCCGCGGACGAGGCCGTGCTGCGCTCGCGCTCGCTGTGGGATCAGGCGCTCGCCGTCGGCCCGCCCACCGAGGTCGGACGGGTTGCCTGGCTCTCGGTGGAGGGACCCGAGGGTCAACGGCTCAGGGTTCTGGCCAGGGATCTGACCCTGCCGGACGACGACCGGCTGTTCCGCTACGCCGTCGCCGCCGAGGAAGGGGTCATCACCGCCGAAATCCGACCGGTGCGGCGAACGCTCGTCTGGTTGCTCGCCGGGCTTGGCGGCGGCCTGCTGATCGCGCTGTTCATCCAGGTGCGATTCGGCCTGCGCCCGCTGCGCCAGATGCGCCGGGCGCTCGGCGATATTCGCGCCGGCCGGGCGGACCGCCTGGATGCCGACTTCGTCAAGGAGATCGCGCCGATCGCGACCGAGCTCAACGCCCTGATCGACCACAACGCCGCGATCCTGGAGCGGGCCAGGCGGCACGTGGGGGATCTGGCGCACGGGCTCAAGACCCCGCTCTCGGTCCTGCGCAACGAGGCCAGCATGCACCCGGCGGTGTCGGCCAGCCTGGTCGCCCAGCAGGCCGGACTGATGACCCGGCTGGTGGACCGCCACCTGGCGCGGGCGCGCAGCGCCGGTGCCGGCCGGATCCTGGGGGCAAGAACGCCGGTTGCCCAGGTGGTGGAAACGCTGCGCCGGACGCTCGTCCGCATTCACGTGGACAAGCCGCTGACGTTTGCATGCTCTGTGCCGACGGAGGCGGTGTTCGCGGGCGAGCGCGAGGACCTGGAGGAGATGCTCGGCAATCTCATGGACAACGCCGCCAAGTGGGCGCGGTCAGAGGTTCATGTGACGGTAGCAGAGTCGGCGGGCACGCTGCACATCACCATCGACGACGACGGGCCGGGGCTGCCGGCGGATCGTCGACGCGAGGCATTGGTGCGGGGCACCCGTCTCGACGAAACCGCTCCGGGAAGCGGGCTCGGACTCGCCATCGCCGTCGATCTGGCGAAGCTCTACGGCGGCACCATCGCGCTGGCTGACGCGCCCACGATGGGCCTCCGCGTCTCCCTCACGCTGCCGGCGGCGTGAAACGCACCCGCGC
Source organism: uncultured Rhodospirillaceae bacterium (assembly GCA_964495295.1). Classification (GTDB taxonomy): domain Bacteria; phylum Pseudomonadota; class Alphaproteobacteria; order Rhodospirillales; family Defluviicoccaceae; genus CAZBWP01. Next base: position 2,598 of record CAZBWP010000087.1, read on the forward strand.
CATCCGTTCATCGCCGGTTCAGCGGCGCCTCCTTAGAACCGGGGGCAGGCCAACGGCTCGTGGCCGGCTCGCGGAGCCGGCAGACCTGGCCTGAACCGGATCGATTGGTCCGCGTCCGTGTGGACCGCAGCAAACAAGGAGACGTGAGACATGACGATGCGTCAGTACGACACGAGTGATCGCCTGACCCCCGAGCTGATCGTCCGACGGCGATTTGGCACCGTCCGCCTGGCCGTGGTCGGTCTGGCGGCGGCGATGCTGCTCGGGCCCGCCTTGGCCAGCCATGCCGACACGGTCGGCAGCGCCGTCGGAACGGGCGGCAGCTTCACCATGGCCGGCGGCACCGGCACAACCATCGGCTCGGGCGGCACCATGATCCATGGTGGCCAGCTGGGCACCACCGTCGCCACCGGCGGCAGTTTCGCCGATTGGGGCGGCAGCGGCTCGACCATCGGCACCGGCGGCACCGTCATCCACGGGGGGCAGGTCGGCTCGACCATCGGCACCGGTGGCAGCTTCGCCGGTTCCGGTGGTGCCGGGACGACCATCGCCACGGGCGGCAGTGCCGTTCACGGCGGTCAGGTGGGCACCACTGTCGCCACCGGCGGCAGCCATGTCGGCACCGAGCGCGCGGCGATGCGCCGGGACCAGCGGCGCGAGCGCGGCAAGTCCCGTCACCGCGGCTACCGCGACTGAGCCGACCCCCGGCTGTTGGACCCTGAAACGCGGGAGCGGTGCCGACGGCGGCGCCGCTCCCATCATCCGACCCTTATCAAGGAGAACAACGATGCGGGCATGGATCAGCGGATCGCTGGCGCTGGCGGCCGCGGCGGTTTTCGGCGCCGGCGGCGCCCTGGCGCAGCAGGCCTGGGTCACGGTCGGCAGTCATGGCGGTGCCGGCTGGGCCGCCAGCAGCTGGTGGCAGGGGATGAATGCCGATGGCGTGGCCGAGGTGGTCGTCGTCGACGATCTCGGGCAGCGGCGGCGTTTCCGCTGCCCGCCGGGCCAGAGCATTGCCGTCGTCCAGAGTGGCGGCAACGGTGCGACGACGGTGATGCGCGGCGGCAGCGGCGCGGGCTGGATCGGCAGCTCGGTCGGTGTCGGAGGCGGTGAGGCCAGCGCCGTCACCATCCTGGGGGATGGCAGCGGGGTGAGCGTCGTCGCCGGTTCGGGCGCCAGTTCGGGCACCGGGTCGGCGCTGTCGGTCGCCTGTCGCTGAGCCGGCAGACCGGAGCGGGGAGTCGCGAGCATGGTCCGCGCAATTCGTCTGCCAACACTGCTCGCCGTCCTGGCGGTGCTGGGCCTCGGCACGGCGCTGGCTGAGCCGCCGGACCGCCTGCGCAAACGACACCTGGAGGCCGGCCGGTTCGATGACGGCGGTGTCGGCATGCGCAGCAGTTACGCCAGCGTCAGCGCCAAGGCGCACGCCGCCGCTGGCGACGCCACGGCTGTGGGCACGGCGACGGTGGTGGTGACAACGGCGGGGCGTCGCGGTGACGGCGCGACCGGGGTCCGCAGGGCATCCAGCCGCACGGACATCTCCGTCACCGCCGACTCCGGCGGCACCAGCAGCGGGCAGGGGACGACGACGGTGGAGGCCTTCACGGCCGGCCGCTCGGCGTCCGGCTCGGCCGGGGCGTCACGGGTGCGGCTTACCAGCAGCGCCGCGACACGTGCCGAGGCCACCGGCGGCACCGCCATGAGCGTCATCGGGGCGGGCGGCACCGCCGTCGCCGGGGATGCGGCGGCCAGCACCGTGGCGACCGGCGGGGCGCTCGGTGGCCCCGCCGGGACGGCGAGCGGCATCAGCCTGGGCATCAGCGCCCGGTCGGGGGAAGCCCAACCCGGCCGGTAGACGCAGGAACGGCGCCTATGGACGGGTCTTGGAGGACGTCCAGACACGCGTCGACGCCGACTGCCCGCAAACGATCGCGGCGAGAGTACGACAGAAGCCGCCGACCGGCCGCACGGGTTCCGGCGGCCGGTGGCGACGATGGCGCGCGGCCTCAGGCGGCCGCGGCCTCCTTCTTGCCGCGCAGGTAGTTGAGCATGGTGTCGGCGTCGGAGACCTCGAAGGGGTCGGTGGGGCAGAGGTCGCCGAAGTCGGGTTCGACGAACATCTTCTCGATCTCGCCATCGTTGACGACCATGGAGTAGCGCCAACTGCGCATGCCGAAGCCCAGGTTCGACTTGTCGACCAGCATGCCCATCTTGCGGGTGAATTCGCCGTTGCCGTCGGGCAGCAGGAACACCTTTTCGGCGCCTTGGCTCTTGCCCCACTGGTACATGACGAAGGCATCGTTGACTGAGAGGCAGACGACCGCATCGACGCCGAGTGCCTTGAACTCGTCGTAGAGCGCCTCGTAGCGGGGCAGGTGGCTCGTCGAGCAGGTGGGCGTGAAGGCGCCCGGCAACGAGAACAGCACGACGCGCTTGCCCTTGAACACGTCGTCGGTGGTGAGCTCCTTCCACTCGAACGGATTGGGTCCGCCGAGCGCTTCGTTGCGAACGCGGGTCTTGAACACGGCTGACGGGACACGGGCCATCGAAAACCTCCTCATCATCTGATCCAAAAGTGTGCGATGTGGCGGCATCCATTCCCCGCCGCGACAACCGGAGCCGCAGGTAGTGGGATGGATGACGCCAACGAGTCAAGTCGTTATGCGCCATCTATATAATGAGAATAATTTGCATTCGCAAGATGATGATCGTAGCCTGCTGCTCCGGGTCGTCAGGGCTGGTTCACGGCAGCGCCGCGGCGCCAAATGGGCGGCGAGGGATGCAGGCCCGAGCCGGGCACGGCGTCCAGCCACGCGGCGACCGCCGCTGGCATCGTCCGCTCCCGGTCGACGACGCTGACACGGGGATCGGCGATCCGGTTCGGGAGGTCGGCGGTGGCGCCGACGATCATGCCGGACAGCGCGGAGGATCGCTGGCGGTGGCCCCGATCGACACCAGGATCAGCCATCACGGTCGTTCCTCGTCCGCGCCTCGGTCATCAAAGCCGGCCGGCGCCGCAATCTCCGTCAATTCCGCCAACCGCCGCACCCCGGCGACGGGTCCTGGCGCGATGGCGCCTGGTTTTGCGCGGGCGCGTTGCGACTAATGGATTGAAACTGTTGAAAACATTGCCTTTGGCGCGGTGCAATGTCGGAAAAAGTCGGATTATGTGGGAGTCTCGCGGCGCGGGCCCACCGGCGGGGGGACAACGGAGCCGGGCCGCCGCGACGTCCCTGCCAGCCTCCAGATGCCGCCGCCGCGGCCCCCGTCAACCCCGCGGGCGCCGCCGGGCAGGATCGGCTCGGACGGCGCTCCCGGATTGGCACCGCGAAGCCCTCGATGTTGCGGGTGGTGACTCAAGTCACGGAGATCGTTGGACATCACCAGTGAGTACTGACTTGGCGCAGTACTCACTCCGCAGAGAAAATAGCCGCAGAGCGAGGAATCCGGGGTGGTTCAGCGGGAACGCGGTACCCGACGCCCCGCGCAAGTGCCTTTGAAACAACCCATTTTTCCGACGCTGGCCTTGGCGGAGAGCCGTTCCCGGCGGCGGCTGGCGCACGGGAAGAAACTGGAGACGAACCCTCTCTCCCGCGATTTCAGTGACTTGTGGCGGACGTAACCCAGCGGCTTACGGTTCTCGGCCGGCGATGAGGGTGACGCCCTCGGCCGCCGCCGCGGAGGCGAGCGCACGGTCGAGGGTCGCGAGCGGCGCATCGAGCCTGAGCGCCAGTTCCAGGTACGCGGCATCGTAGGCCGTAATGCGGTGCTTGCGAGCCAAGGTGAGAACGAGTTCGCTGTCGGGGTGGCGGTCGATGCGGATGGGGAGACGCCCGAGGTCGGCCAGGAAAGCCGCCGTTCCGGCGGGATCGATCCGGCCGCGTCGTTCGCTGACGACGAGAACGTTGCGGATCTCGAACCACCACAACGCCGGCACGACCGTCTCGTCCGACGCAAGGCGATCAATCGCCGCATCGGCCTGCGCATCATTCTCGTCCGGAAAGCACCAGCTGGCGGCGACCGAGGCGTCGATGACGAAGGGCATCAGCCCTTGCGGCCTGCATCGCGCGCGGCGAGGATCTCGGCGGTCGTCACGCGCGGGCGCTGCTCGCGGGCCCGCTTCAGTCGGGCGATCACGGCTGGCACGTCGACCGAAGCGCCACGGTCCGCGGGAACGAGCCGGGCGATCGGGATGCCGCGTCGGGTGATGACGATCGTTTCGCCCGTTTCCACGGCCTTCAGCAACTCAGGCAAATGCGTTTTCGCCTCGTAGGTGCCAACTTCGCGCATCGCTCCCTCATCAGACCAAGTGCCAGACCAGGATAGCTTGGAACCCGGTGCGGAGCCAGCGTCGTGTCTGCGCGTCGAGTTGACGCGCACCCCTCCCCCGTGCGCATCCGCCGTCCCGTCGAGACGTTCGGATTGTTCTCAGGGCCCGAGGCAGGAGCCCGGTGCGGTCGGTCCGCTCGCCGGGATCGCTGCGGTGCCGGCGCGCCGGCGCCGTCCGGACCGCGACGGTTTGTTTTCAACACCTTGGAAGCAACGGACTTTCGAGTGGCCGCGGCGTCAGCGGAGCCGGTTCTCGATGGCGAGGCCTTGGACGCGGGAGAACTCGCGGAACTTGTCCGCAACGATCGTGCCGCCCAGCGCCACGGCTTGCGCCGCAATCGGCAGGTCGTTGCCGCCGATGATGTGCCCCACGCGTTCGAGCGCCGCGGGCTCGGGCACGGGGGGCGGCCCGTTCGTGCCGACCGGCGGCGTGCAGGTCACCTGAGTCGCGGTGATCCGCTGGCTGACGCCGGCGCCCGGCACGATCTCCGGGAAGGTCGCGGTCGGCGTCAGCGCGGCAGCCCCCATGGCGGCGTCGTCGGACGCGCCCGCCGAAAGCCACACCCCGAGCAGCGCCGCCGCAATGTGCGCCCCGATGGCCCGCCCTCGGACACCGCCAACGCCCGCGGCCGGCCCGCCAAGCGGGCACCCGATTCGCAACTCAGCCATCGTCCCCACCTCCGCCACGTCCCGATCCGGCGGTGAGCCGCGTTTGGGATCCTTGATGCCCCATGACGACCCACGCAAAAATTGTATTCTTGCGGCATCATACAATCTTTACAAGGTCGCGCGGATTTTTTTCGGCCACGCCGGACGGCAGCGTCGGGGCCGTCGCCGCCGGCTCCGTCTATTCTCCTCGGACCCTTTTCGTGGCAGAGTCCCCGGCCGGCACATCGGCGGTGCGATGGAGGACCGTTCCCGTGGATGCCTGGCTGCCCCTGATCGGTGGTCTCGCGTTGCTGCTCGCCGGCGGCGAGGTGCTGATCCGCGGCGCCGTCGCGGTCGCGGGCCGGCTCGGCGTCTCGCCGTTGGTGATCGGCCTCACCCTGGTCGGCTTCGGCACGTCGACTCCAGAACTCGTCACCTCGGTGCAGGCGGCCTTGCGCGACTCGCCCGGCATCGCCTACGGCAACCTCGTCGGCTCCAACATCGCGAACATCCTGCTGATCCTCGGCACCTCGGCGCTGCTCGCGCCGATTCTCGTCACCTCGAGCGCCCTGCGCCGCGACGGCAGCGTGATGCTCCTGGTCGCCGTCCTGTTCGCGGCGATCGCGGCGACGATGCCGATGGGGGCGGTCGTCGGCTGGGTGTTCGTCGCGGCGCTGCCCGTCTACATCTTCCTCGCCTTCCGCCAGGAGCGCATCCGGCCGGCCGATGACCACGGCGCGGTCTTCCACAAGAGCCTCGCCACGCAGGCGGCGGACCCGGCACTCGATCCCACCGCTGCGCCAACCCGTTCGGTCGGCGCAGCGCTGCTCACCGCCGTCGCCGGCCTCGGCCTCGTGATCCTGGGCGGGTATCTCCTGGTCGACGGCGCCGTCGCCCTCGCCCGCACCTTCGGCATCTCCGAGACGGTGATCGGCCTGACCATCGTCGCCGTCGGCACCTCCCTGCCCGAACTCGTGACCTCGACCGTCGCCGCACTGCGGAAGCAGAGCGAGGTCGCCTTCGGCAACATCGTCGGCTCCAACATCTACAACATCCTCGGGATTGGCGGGGTGACGGCGCTGCTGTCGCCGACGCGGGTGCCCGACGAGATCGTCCGCTTCGACAACTGGGTGATGCTCGGCGCATCGCTGCTGATCTTGGTCCTCGCGTTCACCGGCGGGAGGATCGCGCGCTGGGAGGGCGGCCTGCTGCTCGCCGGCTACGCGGCCTACATCGCAGCCCTCTGGCCGTGAGCCGCGCGGCAGGGGGGGCTCCGCGGGCAGAGTCGGCGGGGCCGTGGCCGGCCTTCTGACATGGCCGTGGTCCCGGCGTGGCGTGCCGCCGGCCGGTGCTCCGGACGTCGGCACGGCGGCGCGCCGCTGCTGCCCGCGGACGGGGACGCGGAGGGGCGGGTCCTGTCGCGATGTCGCCTGGTTTTGCGCGGGTGCGTTGCGATCAAGTCATTGAAACTGTTGGAAACATGGCCCTTGGCGCGTGGAAATGTCGGATTATGTCGGAAAAAGTCGGATTCTGTCGGATTTTC
>CAZBWP010000088.1:0-4290 GCA_964495295.1 uncultured Rhodospirillaceae bacterium
AACCGGCTCCACAGGTCGCTGCCGGCGTCGGCGTTGGCGGCCGCCATCTGCGCGTCGGTAATGTCCAGCACGCGCATCCCGTCGCCAAGGGCGGCGGCGGCGCGGGTGACGGCCGAGACCGGAACGCCCGCCGGCGTGTTCATGCCCTGGATCGTGCCGTTCTGCAAGGCGTCGGCGCTCGGGCCATAGCCCTGGTAGACCACGTCGAACACGGCATCGGCATCGATGCCGTTGCCGGTCAGGATCGTCCGCCCGGAGCCCTCGGTGCCGGAGTTTCGCGCACCGATGGAGAACCGCTTCCCCTGCAGGTTCAGCAGGTCCGACAGGTCACCCGACGTCACGAAGTCGGAGTCGACGGTGAAGTGCTCGACGTTCTGCCACAGCATGGAGATCGACCGCAGGTTGCCTTGCGGACCGTCGGCCGCGAAATCGCCCTTGCCGGTCCAGGCCCAGGCCCCGTAGAGGCCTTGCAGGATCGAGAACTGTGCCTGATCTTCACGCATCAGCTTGATGTTCTCGCCCGATCCGGCCGATGTGATCGCCGACATGGAAATGTTGTGTGTCGGTTGCAGCTTGATCTTGGTCAGGGTGGCGAGGGCCACGCCGACCGGGTAGTAGGTGCCGCCGGTGGTGGCCGTGGCGAGGATGTAGGACCGCTCCTCCTGGCCCCGGGCCGGGCCGGCAAGTGGCGCCATCGTGACCGCGGCGAGTAGGGCGGTCAGAAAGACGCGCTTCGACCAGTCTCTGGCAAACATGGATGTCGTCTCCCATTTTTGTCGTCTTCAGGGTCGGCGCTTGACCGCCGCAGGCGGCTGCGCCGGCGCGCAGCGAATGCTTCGCCCCATGAAGTGAGTCTGGGAAGTTGCGGCGGCAGTGCAAGGTGGTGATCCGCGCCACGACGTCATGACGACGGGATGTGCCTGATTCTTGTGCAAGTGCTACGAACCGGACCCGCGCCGATCGATATCGAGGCAACCAGCCCGCGCGGCGCCTCTGGATGGGCCTTGGTTTGCGCCGTCAGGAGCACCGGCGCGCTGATGGCACAGCTTTTGCTTAAAATGTTTGGCACTTGGAGACTGGCGAGGTTCGCTGGCAACGACCACCGGGATTCGTGAATTTCGCCGACCATGGATATGACCCATTCCTTTGACGAAATGCAGGGAGAGGACGGCGAGGGCGTCCGTCGGGCCTATAAGTCTTACAAGGCTTGGCTGGACACGGTCCCCATCGAGCGGCTTTCCGAGAAGCATCGTGCGGCAGACATGCTGTTCCGCCGCTTGGGCATCACCTTCGCCGTCTACGGCGATGAAGGCGGCATCGAGCGGCTGATCCCGTTCGACGTGATCCCGCGCATCCTGGATGCCGACGAGTGGGCGATCGTCTCGTCCGGCGTGGTCCAGCGCGTGCGCGCCATCAATGCCTTCCTGAACGACATCTACCACGGACAGGAGATCTTGAAGGCGGGCAGGATCCCCGTCGATCTGATCCTCGGCAACGACGCCTTCCGCCCGGAGGCCCTGGGCCTCGATTTGCCGCGTGACGTTTACGTGCATGTTGCCGGCGTCGATGTCGTGCGCGTGTCGGCGACCGAGTTCTACGTGCTGGAAGACAACGCCCGCGTACCGTCCGGGGTGTCCTACATGCTGGAGAACCGGGCGACGATGATGCGCCTGTTTCCCGAACTGTTCGCGGCCCAGTCGATCGCTCCGGTGAACCACTATCCGGAGGCACTGTTGCGGACGCTGAAGGCGGTGGCGCCGCCCGGTCTCGCCGATCCGACGGTCGTGGTGCTGACGCCCGGCCACTTCAACAGCGCCTTTTTCGAGCACGCCTTCCTGGCGCGTGAGATGGGGGTGGAACTGGTGGAAGGGTCCGACCTGGTCGTCGACGACAATCACGTGTTCATGCGCACCACCGACGGCCTGCGCCGGGTCGACGTGATCTATCGCCGGATCGACGACGAGTTCCTGGACCCGCTCGCGTTCCGGCCCGACTCCGTGCTGGGCGTGCCGGGGCTCCTGTCCGTCGCGCGCAACGGATGCGTCACGCTGGCCAACGCCGTCGGCACCGGCATCGCCGACGACAAGGCGGTCTACACGTTCGTGCCGACGATGATCGAATTCTACCTGGGCGAAACGCCGATCCTCAACAACGTGCCGACGTGGCAGCTGCGCAACCCGGATGACCGCGCCTACGTGCTCGAGCACCTGCACGAACTGGTGGTCAAGGAGGTGGCCGGATCCGGCGGCTATGGCATGCTGATCGGACCGGCGAGCACCGCCGACCAGCGCGAGGCGTTCCGGCGCAAGATCGAGGCGGCGCCCGACGGCTTCATCGCCCAGCCGACACTCGCGCTCTCCACCTGTCCAACGCTCGTCGCCAAGGGGATTGCTCCCCGCCACGTCGACCTCCGGCCCTACGTGCTGACCGGGGAGACGACCACGGTGGTGCCGGGGGGGCTGACCCGCGTCGCACTCCGCGAGGGGTCGCTCGTCGTCAACTCTTCCCAGGGTGGCGGCACCAAGGACACCTGGGTACTGGAGCGCTGACCGTGCTCGGCCGCACCGCCAATAACGTCTACTGGATGGCCCGCTATGTGGAGCGGGCGGAGAACATGGCGCGGCTGCTCGCCACCACCTACAACATGTCGCTGATGCCGGCGTCGAGCGGCGCCAAGCCCACCGACCACTGGGATGCCCCGCTCACCATGTGCGGCGATGGTGACGCCTGCCGCGAGCATTACGGCGACACCTCGGCCGCCAGCGTCCTCGCCTACACCATGCTCGATCCGCGCAATCCGAGCAGCATTCGCACCTGCATCCAGCAGGCCCGCGAGAACGCACGGGCGACCCGGACGGCGCTGACCAGCGAGGTCTGGGAGGCGATCAACAGCACCCATTTGGAATTGGAGACGATCTCCTATCAGAAGCTGGTCGACCGCGGCTACGAGGAGGTCTTCGACTGGGTGAAGGAGCGTTCCCACCTGTTCCGCGGCGCGATCGTCGGCACCATGCGCCGCGGCGATGCCTTCACCTTTTCGCGGCTCGGCACCTTCATGGAACGCTCGGACAACACCGCGCGCTTCCTCAGCATCAAATGGGAAATGCTCGCCGGAACCGGCGGTCGGGCGCTGTCCGCCGAGGATTTCTACCGGTGGGGCGCGCTGCTGCGCTCGTTCAGCGCGCTCAAGGCCTACCGGGAGGTCTACTCGGTGATCATCGAGCCGCGCCGGGTGGCCGAACTGCTGATCCTGCGTCGCGACATGCCGCGATCGCTGGCCGCCTGCCTCTATGAGATCGTCGAGATCCTCACCAAGCTGCGCGCCGACGCCGGCTGCACCCGGCATGCGGCACAAACGCTGAGCCGGCTGGAGATGAGCCGCATCGACGGCATGCTGCGCTCGGGATTGCCCCGTTACCTCAACGACTTCATCCGTCGCAACAACGAGTTGAACGAGATGATCGGTCGCGAATTCATGTTGGTCCAATGAGATTATTCGTCCGCCACGAGACCCATTACCGGTTCAACCAGCCGGCAATGCACAGCATCCAGTACCTCCGCCTGACGCCGCGGCCCGATCCGTCGCAGTTCGTCATGTCGTGGCAGGTGTCGACGCCAGGCATCCTGCGGCCCTGGACCGATGGCTTCGGCAATTTTGCCCACGTCTCGGTGCAGGACGGGCTGCATGACACGGTGACGATCGTCATCCAGGGCGAGATCGAAACGATGGACACCAGCGGGGTGCTGCCACCCAGCGACGGCCTGCCGCCACCGATGTTCCTGCGTGAGACTCGCTACACGGCGGTCGACGACGACATCGTCGCCCTTGCCACCCCGTTCCAGGAGCGGCTGCACGTCGAAGGCGGCATCGCCACGCTGCACGCGCTGATGTGGAAGCTGCACGAGGCCGTCTCCTACCGGGTCGGCCAAACCGACGTGGAGGGAACCGCGGGGGAAGCGCTGCGCAAGGGCCATGGCGTCTGCCAGGACCACGCGCATCTGTTCATCGCGTGCTGCCGTGTGCTCCGTCTGCCGGCGCGCTATGTCAGCGGCTATCTGTACAATGAGGGTAGCGATTCCGGCGTCGCCAGTCATGCCTGGGCCGAAGCCTATCTGGACAGTCTCGGCTGGGTGGCGTTCGACCCCGCCAACGCCGTGTGTGCCACGGACTCGTACATCCGCCTCGCGGTCGCCATGGACTACGACGGTGCGAGCCCGATTCGCGGCCTCAGGCGCGGCGGCGGGTTCGAGGAGATGGACGTGTCCGTGCACGTCAGCCAGAACCAGTGA
>CAZBWP010000088.1:4390-8997 GCA_964495295.1 uncultured Rhodospirillaceae bacterium
GGATGGCCGTTGAAGTGGGTGATCAGTTCCCCGGCCTGCTGCGCATGCAGCAGCGACTCATCGGCCTGGGCGCGCAACCACTCGACGATGGGAATGCGGCCGTAGCCGAACACCATGAACGAATAGTGGGTATAGCGGACGACGCCGGCGAGTTCGGCCTCGAGGATCCGGTCGAGAACGGCGAGCACCGCCGCCGTGTCGATCGTCTTGTCTGCCATGGCACCCCCTCCAGCGTTCACCAGTGAACCAGGTCACCGGCCGCTCCCCGCACTGCAACCCAGACGGTTGCGGCCGGACGGCCCGACATGATCGTGTTTGCCTAACAGACTCGCGAGCGCTTCGCAATTGCCAAGGCGACGCGGACCGTGGCCGTTCACACGGCCTTGACGGCGGCGAGCACGTCCCCGGCGTGCCCCGGCACCTTGACCTTGCGCCATACCCGCTGGACGATGCCGTGCTCATCGACGAGGAACGTCGCGCGTTCGATGCCCATGTACTTTTTTCCGTACATGCTCTTTTCGACCCAGACGCCGAAGGCCTCGCAGAGGGTGCCGTCGACGTCCGAAGCCAGCGTGAACGGCAGGTCGTGCTTGCTCTTGAACTTGTCGTGACTGGCGACGGTGTCCTTGGAAACGCCAATGATGCTGGCGCCGGCCGCGGCGAACTCCGCCACATGATCCCGGAACGCCTGCGCCTCCTTGGTGCAGCCCGACGTGTCATCCTTGGGATAGAAATAGATGACCGCCTTCTTCCCCTGCAACGCGGCGGCGGTAATTGTTCCACCACCATCCGTCGGCAGTGAGAAATCGGGAATCTTGTCGCCGACATTCATCATGGTTCTGTCCCACTGTTGGAATCGATCATTACTGTTCGCGAACGTTACGGCCAGCCTGGCACCACAGATCAGCGGCGGCGGGTGCCGCGTCGGTCATCCGACGGACGCCCGGCTCGCCTTGGTCTGGCGCAACTCCGCTGCCGGCCGCTCGACCAATGCCGCGAAGTGCGCCCGCGTGCGCGACGCGGTCTCTCGCATCCGGGCGGCGAGTTCGTCGAACGGCAAGCCAAGCAATCCGTCGAGCGCCCAGCGTAGCGTCGGTGGCGCATCCTCGGCGCCTTCGGCGGTGATCGGACCGTCCCAGGCGAGCCGGATGCGGCTCTGCACCGCCTGCCACAGGCCGAGGGCTTCGAGGAGATCCTCGGCGGTCGCGGGGTCGATCACCCCGGCGTCGCGGATCGCCGCGAGGGCGTCGGCCGTGGTGGGCGACAGCACTGACGGACACGCCGCGGCGTGGCGCAATTGCAGGTACTGGACGATGAACTCGATGTCGACCAGCCCGCCGCGCAGGTGTTTCACCTCCCACAGCGACGTGGTCTGGTGCTCCACGGCCATGCGGGACCGCATCTCGGCGACATCGAGCAACAGCGTGTCGGCGTCGCGCGGGGCGGTGAGGACCTCGCGGATGACGCCTTCGATGGCGGAAGCCAAGTGCGGCGAGCCGGCGACGACGCGGGATCGGGTCATGGCCATCCGTTCCCAGGTCCATGCCGCACCCCGCTGGTAGTGCTCGAAGGATTCGAAACTGACGGCGATCGGTCCGGCCTTGCCCGATGGGCGGAGGCGCATGTCCACGTCATAAAGGGTGCCCTCGCTGGTCGGCGCCGTGAGGGCGTTGATCAGCCGCTGGCTCAGTCGGGCAAAGTATTGGGTCGACGGCAGCGGCGCCTCGCCGTCCGACACCGCGCCATCGGGCGCGCGCCCGTAGACGAAGATCAGGTCCAGATCCGAGGTCGCGGTCATTTCCCGTCCGCCGAGCTTGCCCAGGGCGACGATGGCCATGTCGGCGCCGGGGATCCGACCGTACCGATCGGCGAAGTCCTCGACGATCCGGGGCGCCAAGACCCGGAGCACCGCGTCGGCGACATTGCTGTAGGCACGGCCGCCGGCTGAGGTGTCGAGGACACCACGCAGCATCTGCACCCCGACCTGGAACTTGCGTTCGTTGGCCCAGCGGCGGCTCAGGTCGAGCACGTCCTGGAGATCGAAGCCCTTGGACAGGGTTCGGTCGAGTTGCCGGCAGAGGGCGTCGAGCGGCGGCGGCGGATCGAAAAAGTCGGCGGTCAGCACGCTCTCCAGATCCGATGGCCGGCTCGCCAGGTGGCGAGCGAGACGCGGCGCTCCGCCCATGATCTCGACCAGCAGCCCCAGGACCTGCGGGTGGGCCTGAAACATGGAGAAGAGCTGAACGCCGGCGGGCAGTCCCGCGAGAAAGCGGTCGAACGCCTGAAACATCGTGTCGGGGTCGGGCGACGACGCCAGCTGCTCGAGCAGATATGGCATCAGTTCGGTCAGGATCTCGCGCGTCCTGGCGCTCCGGGTGGCCCGATAGCGCCCGTGGTGCCAGGCACGCACCGCCATGTCGACGGTTTGCGGGGCGCGGAAACCGAGGGCGGTGAGCGTCTTGAAGGTTTCCGGATCGGGATCGGCGCCGGTGAACACTAGGTTGCCGCCCGGCAGGTTGGGCAGGCCCAGCGCCGGCGCGTCCTCGAACAGGTGCGCGTAGTGTGTCTCGACGGTGCGCAGCCGATCGACCAACTCGGTTTCGAAAGCCTGCCTGTCCGGGTAGCCGAGAAACACCGCCAACGCCGCCAACCCCGCCGGATGCTCCGGCAGCGTATGGGTCTGCTCATCATCGATCATCTGCAGCCGGTGTTCGACACGGCGCAGGAAACGGTACGCCTCGACCAACTCGGCAGAGACCTCGGGCGATATCTGACCGTGCACGCTGAGGGCCCGCAGGGCGTCGACCGTCCGCGTCGCCCGCAACTCCGGGACCTTGCCGCCCCAGATGAGCTGTTGCGTCTGGGCGAAGAACTCGATCTCGCGAATGCCGCCGCGGCCGAGCTTGATGTTGTGGCCGGCGACGGCGATCGCCTTGCCGCCGTGGTGCGCGTTGATCTGACGCTTGATCGAATGCACGTCGCGGATCGCCGCGAAGTCCAGATTTCGGCGCCAGACGTAGGGCCGGAGAGTCCCGAGAAACTGGGTCCCGGCCTCGATGTCGCCGGCGACGGGGCGGGCCTTGATCATGGCGGCGCGCTCCCAGTTCTGGCCAAGCGTTTCGTAATACGCTTCGGCGGCCAGCACCGACACCGCGACGGGCGTCGAGGATGGATCCGGGCGCAGGCGCAGATCGGTGCGGAACACGTAGCCGTCGGCGGTGCGGGCATCGATGATGGCGACCAGCTGGCGGGTGAGGCGCACGAACGCGGTTTGCAGCCGGTCCGGGGCATTGGTGCGCACGCGCTCGGTGTCGTAGAAGACGATGAGATCGATGTCGCTGGAGTAGTTCAGCTCGCGGGCGCCGAGCTTGCCCATGCCGATGACGATGTATCCCGACCCCGTCTGCGGCGTGTCAGGATGGGGCAGGGTGATGACGCCGCGGCGAGCGACGTCGCCGAGCAGGTAGGAGACGGCGCAGCCAACGGCCGCGTCGGCGAAATCACTGAGCGATCCGGTGACCGCGTCCAGGGACCAGACGTTGGCGATGTCGGCCAAGGCGACGGTGAGGGCAAGGTGTCGCTTGGCGGCCCGCAGGGCTTTCGATGGATCGCGGCCGTCGATCGCCTCTTCCGTCGCCGTGGCAACCGTGGCAAGCACGGCTTCGCGCGCGGCATCCGGGCCGGCCAACAGCAGGCGGGCAGCGAAGGCCGGATCGCGCTGCACCTGGCGGGTAAGAAACGGGCTGTTGCCAAAGACTGCAAGCAGGAGCTGCCGCGTCGCCGGCGTTGCGATCACCGCGGCGACTGCATCCCGGGCCTGCGAATCGGCAAGCTCTCGTACAGAGTTCTGCAAGTCCTGCAGGGTAGCCTGGGCGCGTTCGGCGTCTGCCGGAGCTGGAATTCCCTGCGGGTCGTGGCCAAAGCCCACTTTCATCGTGAGTTTCCACACCGTTTCCAGCAGACTGGCCGCCTGTCGATGGAAGGTCAAGGCATCGTGGCGCCGACCCGGTTGGCAAAACAGATCATCATGATCGGAGAACCGGCGTGATTCGTCGAACGATGCGCCGGCTTTTCGGCGGCGTCGCGACCATCGTCGCCGCCCTGGTCATCCTGGGGCTCGCCGCCGCGTGGCGGATCTCGGCGGGCCCCGTCCACGTCGCCGCCCTGACGCCGCTCATTGAAGATGCCCTCGGCGAGTTGGACGCGAACACCGACGTTCACATCGGCGCCACGTGGATCGAATGGGCTGGCTGGTCACGCTTCGTCGAGGTTCGACTGGACGACACGCGGCTGGTCGACGCCGGCGGCAAAGAGATCGCCAGGATCCCCCGCCTGGATGTGGAACTCAGCGCTGCGGCACTGCTGCAGGGTGACATCGCGCTCGCCGGCGTAACCGTGCATCGACCAAGCCTGTCCGTGCAGCGGGGCGAAGCGGGGTTCACGTTCGGCATTCTGGATGGCGACGGCGTGGCCGCGGTCTCGTTCGTCGCGGTGGAGCGGCTGCTGGCCCCGCCCGATCCCGCGGCCCCCGGTGGTCGCCTGGAACGGTTCGACATCGTCGACGCGACCGTGGTGATCGAGGACAGCATCCAGCAGCGCCGCTGGAC
>CAZBWP010000089.1:0-1269 GCA_964495295.1 uncultured Rhodospirillaceae bacterium
CTAGGTGACGGTGGCGCGTGCGCAGACCCGGGCATCCGGGCCGGGACTCGATCACCCCAGAAGCGCGAAAGAAATGGCGGCGAGGAATCCGGCGAGCGTGCTCAAGCCCACCACGCTCGCCTTCCCCATGTGGACCGCCTCCGGGATCATCGCGGCGGCGATCATGGTGAGCATGGCGCCGGCCGCCAGACCTTCGGCGAAAACCACCCAGGTGTGCGTGAGCGAGTCGGCGAGCAGGAACCCGGCGCCGGCCCCGAGCGCCGTGACGACCAAGAGCGAGAACCACAGCAGAAAAATCCGCCGCTTGCTGAAGCCCTGCAGCCGCATGTTGGCCGAGCTGGCGAGAGCCTCCGGGAAGTTCGAAAGAAACAAACCGGCGATCAGCGTATACGGCACCGCGTCGGCAAAGCCGAGCGAGCCCAGACCATGCACGTTGCTCTTGAGGACCGTCAGCAGACCGGCGCCGATCACGAAACTCTCCGGGATCCCATCGAGGAGGATGCCGAGCCAAATGGCGAGCGGTGCGCCCTTGTGTTCCTTCAAGGCCTTGCGCAGATCGAGCGCATCGGGCAGCGCGGCCCCGGTTCTGAGGGCATGACGAGCGTGTCGCAACCACGCCTTCGCCTGCTCGTCGCGTTCGGCGATCACCTGCTCGATCAGTTCGAGACGTTCGTGAGTGAGTTCGCGGACGGCCTCGTCAAACGCGGAAGAAAGCGTCCGCAGCCGCTGAAAGTCGGCCTTCGGGAGGGCGTAGCCCGTGACCGCGCCCCGCGCGATCCCCGTGCCGACCTGGGGGCGTTCCATGATCAGGGGGATCACGCCGACCACGTTTCCCGGCCCGAACCGGGCTTGCAGACCGTAACCCGTCAGCGCCTCCACCGTGCCATCGGTGATGAACACCAGCTCGGTGCACGGCTCGCCCTCTCGGGCGATGACGTCGCCGTCCGTGTACCTGACCGCGTGCATCATCCCGATCAGCGTGTTGACGTGCTCGGGAGGCAGGTCCTTGAGCAACGGGAACGCTGCCAGGTCCTCGAGTATCGCCTCCTCGCGATCCCGCTTCCTGGCCGTCAGATAGCCGACGGTGCTGGAGGTGCGGCGCAGGAACCCGCCGCGGGCGTTGACGAGCCGATCGAGCACCGAAAACAGGATGCCGCCGACGGCAGCGCCCAGGACGAGGGCGTAGAAGTCCGCATGGGATCCGCCGTGGTGCGGGGTGTCGCCGGAGGGTTCCAAGGCGAAGCCAGAGGGTTCCAAGGCGAAGATCGT
>CAZBWP010000089.1:1369-8977 GCA_964495295.1 uncultured Rhodospirillaceae bacterium
GCGGCCGCGGGCAACGAAGGGAGGGTCCTGCACCATGGACCGTTACTTCTATCGGCGGGGCCAGAAGGTCCCGGTCACCCAGGTCGAAGGCGTGCTCGCCGTCCAGATGGACGAAACCGCCCGCGGCACCACCGAACGCTTCGCGCTCGGCGCCGCCATCGACATGGCCCCCGAGGCCGGGTTCGCGATTGCCGTGCCGGACGAAGAGCGCACCGCCCTCGCCTCCGCCGGCTGGGTCTTCGTCCAGCCGACACGCGCCTTCGCGGCATCCGCCCTTGCGCCCGACGCACGGCCGGCCGAGGTGCGCGAGGTGGGGCAGGTCTTCCAGCAGGACGACGGCCACGTCCTGATCGGCGGACGGAGCCTCATCGTCCAGCTCTCCCCCGACCTTTCGGAAACGGCCGCCCGGCGCGAGTTGAAGAAGCGCAAGCTGTCGGTCGTCCGCTCCCTCGCCTTCGCGCCCAACCAGTTCCAGGTCGATGTGCCGCCGGGCGAAGACCTGCTCGCCGTTGCCAACGAACTGCACGAAAGCGGCGTCGCGGTCGCCGCCGAGCCCGAGTTCATCGAGCACATCGGCCAGCGCCTGACGCCCACCGATCCCACCTACGCGCAGCAATGGCAGCTCAACAACACGGGCGGCAACGGCGGCGTCGCCGGCGCCGACATCCGGGCCGAGCGCGCCTGGGATTTCACCCTCGGCCGCGGCATGCGCGTTGCCGTCATCGACAATGGCTTCGACGTCGCCCATGCGGATCTCGCCGCCGCGATCGTCGCCGAATCCGGCTTCTTCGATGCGACCAGCACCTTCCAGCAGACCCTCACCGGCTTCCCCGATTCCAACCACGGCACCTTCTGCGCCGGCATGGTCGGAGCGCGCCACAACAACGGCCGCGACGGCTGCGGCTCGGCGCCCGAGTGCGATCTGATGCTGATCGCCTCGCGCGGCGACCAGGTCGGAACCCAGGCAACGCTCGCGCGCGCCGTCGCCTACGCGGCCAATCCGCGGCTGGAGGTCGCGACCGCCAGCGCCGCGGCGGGTGCCGACGTCATCGCCTGCAGCCTCGGCCCCAATGGCGCCAACTGGGCGCTGACCACCGTTCTCGAGAACGCCATCGTCTTCGCCACCCGGCAGGGCCGACGCGGCCGCGGCACGCCCATTTTCTGGGCCAGCAGCAACGGCAACAATGTG
The DNA here is from genome assembly GCA_964495295.1 of uncultured Rhodospirillaceae bacterium. GTDB lineage: Bacteria > Pseudomonadota > Alphaproteobacteria > Rhodospirillales > Defluviicoccaceae > CAZBWP01. Next base: position 2,559 of record CAZBWP010000089.1, read on the forward strand.
GACATCGCGCTCGATCAGGTCGTCTCCCACCCCGACGTCATCGCCGTCGGCCGGTCGCGCCGGAACGACAGGGAAGACAACAGCGCGCGCGGCGAGGAACTGGATTTTCTCGCCCCCGGCGTCGATGTGGTCAGCACCCGCTCCGGCGGCGGCACCGGAACCTCCACGGGCACCAGCTTCGCCGCCCCCCTCGCCGCCGGCGTCGGCACCCTGGTGCTCGCCGTCAACCCGGATCTGTCGGCCGCAGAGGTCCGCCGGGTCCTCCGCGACACCTGCGACAAGATCGGCGGGGTCACCTACGACGCCGCCGGCCACAACCTGGACTATGGTCACGGCCGGGTGAATGCCTTCCGGGCCGTCGTCCGCGCCATGCAGACGATCGCGGTCCAAGGCGTTCTCGACACCGACCAGGATGGCGACCGGTGGGCCGAGATCCACGTCGCAAGCCCCTGGGGCCTCGGCACCCTCAAGTACCGCTCCGGCGCCATCTCCCACCTGGCAATGGCCGCCAACGGCCGCCGCTTCAACGGCTGGCTCCTCAACACCGCCGACAACCGCTTCCCCGCCATGGGCGATTTCGACAGGGACCGGCGCTCCGAGCTGCTCGTCACCTCCCCCTGGGGCATCGGGGTGCTCCGCCGCTACCGCACCACCTACCGCGGCCTCATGCTCGCCGCCAACGGCACGCGGTTCGGTGGCTGGCTGCTCAACACGGCCGACAACGTCTTCGGCCCGGTCGGCGACTTCGACGGCGACGGCCGCGCGGAGATCTTCGTCAAGAGCCCCTGGGGCATTGGCATCCTGAAGCTCGAGAGCACCCCGGCGGGCGGCTTCACCTTCAGCCCGCTGATGATGGCCGCCAACGGCACCCGCTTCGGCGGCTGGCTGCTGAACACCGCCGACAACGCCTTCGGGCCCGTCGGTGACTTCGACGGCGACGGTCAGGACGAGATCCTCGTCACCTCGCCCTGGGGCATCGGCATGCTGAAGCTTGCCGGCGGTACCTTGACCGCCGTCATGATGGCGGCAAACGGCACCCGGTTCGGCGGCTGGCTGCTCAACACCGCGGACAACTGGCTCGGCCCCGCCGGCGACACGGACGGCGACGGCCGGGACGAGGTCGTGATCGCCAGCCCGTGGGGGATGGGCGTCCTCGAACTCTCGGGCGGAACGCTGTCGCCGCTCACCATGGCCGCCAACGGCACGCGGCTGGGCGGCTGGCTCCTCAACAGCTTCGACAACCGCCTCCATGCCGCCGCGGACCTGGACGGCGACGGGCGCGACGAACTTCTCATCACCTCGCCCTGGGGCATCGGCGTCCTCGAATGGGCGGGCGGCGCCCTGCAGTGTCCGATGCTCGCCCCCAATGGCACCCGTTTCGGCGGCTGGTTGCTCAACACGGCCGACAACCGGTTTCGCAACTTCCAGGACATGACCGGCGCCGGCCGCGCCAGCGTCCTCGTCGAGAGCCCCTGGGGCATCGGGATCCTGACGTTCCAGGCCGGCACCTTCCAGGCGCCCGTCATGGTGCCGAACGGCACCCGGCTCGGCGGCTGGCTGTTGAACACCGGCGACAACCGCTTCTGAGGGCGTTCCTGACGGGGTTTTTGACGCCGTTTCTGGCGCCGCCGCGCCCCGATCGCCCGGTTGGCGGCCGGCCTTCAGCCGCCGGGACGTTCGGTGAGCAGCGCCTCGACCTTGGTGAGCAGGTCCTGGCGTCCGAACGGCTTGGCGATCAGCTCGTAGCCTTCCTCCTGGTTGAGCATGGCGGGCGCGGCGTAGCCACTCATGAACAGGATCTTGAGGTCGGGCCGATGCATCCGCACCTTGGCGGCCAGTTCCGCGCCGTTCATGCCGCCCGGCAGGCCGACGTCCGTGATCATCAGCCGGAACGCGCCGTCGCCCTCGAGCATGCGCAGCGCCTCGGCCGCATCGGCGGCTTCCTCGACCTGGTGGCCGTGGTTGCGCAGCATGGCCAGGGTGACCTTGCGCATCCGCGGATTGTCCTCGACGACCAGGATGCGCGCTTGTCCAAGGGACCGAGGTGGTTCTGCGACACCGCCGATGGCCGAGCCGGCGGCGCCGCCTCTGGCCCGCGGCAGATAGAGCCTGACGGTCGTGCCGTGACCGAACTCGCTGTAGATCCGGATGTGGCCGCCCGACTGCTTGACGAAACCGTAGGCGACGCTGAGACCGAGCCCGCTGCCCTTTCCCATCTCCTTGGTGGTGAAGAACGGATCGAACGCCCGATCGAGGACCTCCGGCGCCATGCCGGTGCCACTGTCGCTCACCGTCAGCTGGGCGTATTCGCCGGCCGTCACGTCCTCGTACTGGGCGGCGTATTCCTCGTCGAGGACGGCGTTGCCGGCCTCGATCCCGAGGCGGCCGCCCGCCGGCATGGCGTCGCGCGCGTTGAGCACAAGATTGAGGAGAACGTGTTCCAGTTCATGGGGGTCGACGATGGCCGGCCAGAGATCCGGTGACACCCGCAGGTGGAACTCGATCTTTTCGCCCAGGGTCCGACAAAGCAGATCCTCGAGACCGGACAGGAGATCACCCAGATCGGTCGCCTTGGCGGCCAACGGCTGGCGCCGCGCGAAGGCGAGCAGGCGTCGGGTCAGCGCGGAGCCGCTTTCCACGGCGCCGATGGCGTCGGAGAGCAACTCCCATCGTCTGCGCGGATCGCCCGCGGGGTCCTGCAGAAGCTCCAGATTGCCGCGAACGACACCGAGCAGGTTGTTGAAATCGTGGGCGACACCGCCGGTCAGCTGGCCGAGGGCCTCCATTTTCTGGGACTGGTACAAATGACCTTCGAGATTGACCCGCTCGGTGACGTCTTCGCCAACGCCGAGATATCCGATGATGCGGTTCCGGGCATCCCGCAGTGGTGAAATGATCAAATTTATCCAATACAGGCTGCCGTCCTTTTTCCGGTTCTTCAGCCGCTGCTTCCACGTTCCTCCGGCCGTGATGGTTGACCATAGATCGGCGTAGACATCCTTCGGCGTTTCCCCGGATTTCAACAGGTTCGGAGACCGGCCGTCCACGTCGTCCTTGGTGTAACCGGTAATCTCCGTAAAGGCCGGATTGATGTATCGGATCATGCCGTGTCTGTCGGTCATGACGATTGTCGCGGGGGTCTGTTCGACGGCCTGCGCCAGCTCGTGCGCCCTGATCTCCGAGCGCTTCTGCGCAACGATGCGCCAGATCTGATCGGTCAGGATGGTGAGGTCCTCGACGTCGTCATCGGCATACGCGTAGGCCTTGTTGCCGACCCCGAGCAGCACCCGCACGTGGTCGCCGTCCAGCAAGGGCATCGAAATGAACCGCTCCAGGTGGGCGTGTCCGTCGGGAAGGCCGTACTTGTTCAACGCCCGGGGGTAGTCGTTGACGACGACGGGCTGTTTCCTGCGGAACGCTTCGGCCCAGATGCCGGCCTGCGAGATCGGGTAATGACGGTTCACGTCCTCGACGTGACAGTACTCCTGCAGCGTCCGCTCCGACCACGTCACCAGTTCGATCGTCTCCTGGTCGTCGTTGACGAAATGAAAAAACGAGATGGAGCTTCCGGTAATGGACTCGCACCAGGACAACACCAGTTGCAGCAGGCGGGTTTCATCCAAGTCGTTGGATTTCAGGGCGATATCCAGTTGCGCCTTGCGCAGGCGCTCCGATCGGACACGGGCCGTCACGTCGACAAAGGTCACGACGACATGTTTGATGCTTGTCGCGCCGTCGTACTCGGGATAGGCGCACACGTTCACCCACGTCGTTCGGCCGTTCCGGCCGTTGACGATCCCGACGAGCTGATCCCGAACGGCAACGTTGCCGCCGATCACCCGACTGACCGGATAATCGTCCACGGGCATCGGTCGCCCGTGGCCGTCGAGAAACTGCCAGTGCGGATCGATGGCACGCTTCCCCAAGGCCTGATCCAGCGTCAGGCGCAGCAGGTCCAACGCCTTGGGGTTGGCATAACGGATCGCCGTGTCGGCGCCATGAACAATGACGCCGGCTTCCAGCGCATCGGCCAACGTGAGGGCATCGATGACGTCAGCTTGAGCTTCCTGCAAGAAATCGGGACCTTTGCATCGTCCTGGTCAGCCCGCGCCCCACCGATACGGGTCACGGTCACGCGGTACGCCTTTGGAAATGGGCAGCGACGCCCACGATCGCAGCAAGAATCTGCCAACACCGCCCCGGCGCGAGATCGCCGGGGCGGCGATCTCGTAGCCCAACGGAGCAGGCTTCAGGACCGGAACCCCTGGATCCTCCGGGTCGTCTCCGGATCGAGGAACCCCTGCACCGTCGCTTCGGTTTCAAGGTCCAGGGCGCGGGCGATGGCCTCGGGGCCGCCGATCGCCGCACGGGTGAGGACGCGCTTCATGTCGGAGACGGCGCGCGCCGGCAGCGCCGCGATGGCCTCCGCCGTCGCCCGTGCCTCGTCCATCAGCCGCTCCCCGGCGGCCACGCGCCAGGCGACACCCAGGGCGAGGAGTTCGTCGGCAGCATACTGGCGGCCCAGCAGCAGCATCTCCCTGGCCTTGATCAGTCCAACCAGGTTCGGCAGGATCGCCGTAACCCCGCCGGTGACGAACAGGCCCCAGCTCACCTCCGGGAAGAACCCTTTGGCGCCGGTCTCCCAGATCGGGAAATCACAGTTGATCGCCCACTCGAAGCCGCCGCCGACGGCCCAGCCCCTGATCGCGCCGACCACGATCTTGTCGCCGAGCACGATCTCCCGGGTTACCCGCTGAATGGCTTCGACCAACGCTCCGGCCTCGGCCGGGTTTTCAGGATGACGGTGGTCGCGCAGGTCGTCGCCGGCGCAGAAGGCGCGGCCCGCGCCGGTGAAGATGACGGCGCGTGTCGCCGGATCGGCATTGGCCACAGCGAACGCGTCGCCGACGGCGCCGACGAGCTCCGGGTTCATGGCGTTGAGCCGATCCGGGCGGTTGAGGGTTATCGTCCGGACCCCGCCGGACAGCGCGCTGAGAACGACGGTGCTCACTCGGTCTCCTCCGCTTGCGTCCGGATGACGCGGCGCGTCTTGCCTTCCGTGCGTGGCAGGCTGTCGGCGGCGAGCACGGTGACTTGGGCGCTCACCCCGAGGTCGCGCTTGAGATCGTGTTCGATCCGGGCGGCGAGCCCCGGGCCGGCCTGAACCGCTCTTGCCAGTTCGACGTTGAGCGGCAGGCGGTCGTAGGGGCCGGGTCCGGTCAGCACGATCCGGTACTCGCCGCTGAGCTCCACGCGTCGCCCGATGACGGCGGCGATCATGGTGGGAAAGACGTTCAAGCCGCGGACCACGACCATGTCGTCGGCCCGCCCGACAACGCGAAAGCGCGGAGCGGTTCGCCCGCAGCGTGCCAGCCCCAGCCCGGTCAGGGTGATGACGTCCCCGGTGCGAAAGCGGACCAGGGGCTGGCAGTCCTTGCAGAGGTGGGTGAGAACCAGTTCACCCGTCTCCCCCTCCCGCCAGGGACGCGGCCCGCCGCTGTCGGGGTCGATCAGCTCCGGGTAGAGAACGTCGAGCGCCATGAAGTGGAGGTCGGGGTCCACCTCCGTTTGGCCCGCGAAATTGCAGAGGACGTCCGAGACACCGTAGTTGGCGTTGCGGGCTTCGAAGCCCCAGACCGCTTCAAGGCGGCCGCGGAACGCGGGATCGTCGAGCCCCGCCTCGCCGCCGAACAGTCCCAGCCGAAGGCCGAGATCGCGGGGCCGCAACCCGGGAAACCGCTCGGCGATGACCCGCTCGAGCACACCCGGATAGGACGGCGTGCAGGAGATCGCCGTCACCCCCAACTCGCGAATGGTGTCGACGAGCTTTTCTGTTCCGCCGACACCGAACGGGATGACGGTGGCGCCGGTAGCTTCCAGGGTCATGTGGTCCGTCAGGCCGCCCATCCAGAGCTGATAGTTGAGGCAATGGATCACCCGATGACCGGGGCCGAGACCGCTGGCGCTCTGGGCGCGGGCGCCGACCGCCGTGGTCATCGCGACATCGTCCGCGCTCATCGCGATGGTCATTGCCACGCCGGTCGTCCCGGACGTGCGATGGACCCGACGGATCCTGTCTGGCGGTGCCGCCAGGTAGGACCCGAAGGGAGGATGGCGCCGCTGGTCCTCGCGCAGCATCTCCTTGGTGGTCAGCGGCAGTCCGGCGAGGCCGGCCAGCCGGCCGTCGGGCCCCCTGCCCTCCCAGAGGCCGCGGTAGAACGATGAGTGCGCCGACACGGACGCCGCCTGTGCGTGCCAGCGATCGGCCTGCAAGGACGCCAGCGCCGACAGGTCCAGGAACTCCGCGCGCGGCAGCGCCTCCGTTGACGTCATGGCGTCGCCTCCTTTCGAAGACGCCAGTGTATGACAGCGCCCCATCCCTGGGATCCACAGGATTCGGCGGCGGTCGATGGCCTGCA
>CAZBWP010000090.1:0-8919 GCA_964495295.1 uncultured Rhodospirillaceae bacterium
GTCCGGCGAAGATAGGACCGCGCGCTCGAAGGCGTCAATCGTCCCGACCCCGCGCTCGCCGCCAAGCCGCCGTGTCGCGCCGGGCGTGGCCAAAAACCCGTTGACGATCAGGGCCGATCGGACAATTGTGCGCTCGTTTGCACATCGAAGCGTCTCGAGCCGACCGCCACCCGGCGGGTTGGCGACCGGGTGGCGTGCCCACCCGCGGGGGATCTCGAGGGCTTTTTCATCCAGCAATTCAAAGGAGGAACGCATGGCGGTTCGGGTTGGCATCAATGGGTTCGGCCGCATCGGACGACTGGCGCTGCGCGCGGCCATGGAAGCGCGCCGCAACGACATCGAGTTCGTCGCCGTTAACGACCTCGGCCCGGTCAAGACGAATGCCCATCTGCTCAAGTACGATTCGGTGCACGGCACCTATCCCGGCAGCGTCTCGGCCGGCGACGGCAGCATGACCATCGACGGCAAGACGGTCAAAGTGCTGAGCGAGCGCGACCCCAAGAAGCTGCCGTGGGGCGACCTTGGCGTCGATGTCGTCTGGGAGTGCACGGGCATCTTCAGCGACCGCGACAAGGCGGCTGTTCACCTCGAAACCGGCGCACCGAAGGTGCTGGTCTCGGCCCCGTCGAAGGGTGCGGACGCGACCGTCGTCTATGGCGTCAACCACAATGTGCTGACCGCCGACCACAAGGTCGTCTCCAACGCGTCATGCACCACCAACTGCCTGGCGCCGCCGGTGTTCGTGCTCAACAAGCTGATCGGCCTGAAAAAGGGCTACATGACGACGATCCACGCCTACACGGGCGACCAACGGATCGTCGACACCCTGCACTCGGACTTGCGCCGGGCCCGTGCCGCCGCGCTGTCGATGATCCCGACGACCACGGGCGCCGCCCGCGCCGTCGGTCTGGTGCTGCCGGAACTCGCCGGCAAGCTCGACGGCTCGGCCATCCGTGTGCCGACACCGAACGTCTCGATGGTCGATCTGGTGTTCGAGGCGAACCGGGCGACCACCGTCGATGAGGTCAACGAGGCGATCCGCGCGGCCGCCGAAGGCGACCTCAAGGGCGTGATGGCCTACAACACAGCGCCGCTGGTCTCCATCGACTTCAATCACGAGTCGAACAGCTCGGTGTTCGACGGCACCCAGACCCAGGTGATCGACGGCACCATGGTCCGCATCGTCGCCTGGTACGACAACGAGTGGGGCTTCTCCAATCGCATGTCGGACACCAGCAAGGTGTGGGTCAACGGCTGACCGAAACGACCACGCGCACGACCACGCGCGAAAGGCGGGACCCCCGGGTCCCGCCTTTCTTGTCTCGGCTGACGGGTCGTGCCTGACCGGGGTGGCGCATCGCCGCCGGCGATCATCGTGTACGACTTGGCCGGCGCGACGGCGGCGCTGAAGGCGGCGGCCGATCTCGGCACCGCCGTCGTCCTCCGCAGCGCGCCCGGCGCCGTCACCTATCTCGGCGCCCGCCTGTTCCTGGAGATCGTCGCCCAGGCCCGCCGCGCCGTGCCCGAAGCGTCGGCCACGGCGGTGGTTGACTGCGGCGCCGACGCCGGCCACGCGTTGTCCGCCATGCGATCCGGCGCAACCCGGGTCCGCGTCGATCTGCCGGTTGCGGCGCGCACCCGCCTCGCCGCGTTCGCCGCCGCCCGCGGCGCCACGATCGACGACGATGCCGCGCCGGCGCTGGATCTGCGCAACCTCGACGATCCCCTCGACGATCCCCTCGACGCCTGCCGGAAATGGCTCACGGCGGCGGCGCGCGGCGGCCACGGCACGGCGGCGTCGGTTGCCTCGAAGCGGGCCCCCGTGTACACAATGGAGGGGTACACCATGGATCGGAACCGAACCGTCCACGGCCTTCGCCGTCATCGAGGAGAAACCGCCATGAGAGTCAGCCGCGTCGTCAAGACGATCCTTGCCAACTACGAGAGCGACAATCCGGCGACCAAAGCCAACATTGCCCGGATCCTGTGCACCGGCAAGCTGGCCGGCACCGGCAAGATGGTCATTCTGCCGGTGGACCAAGGCTTCGAGCATGGCCCGCACCGCAGTTTCGCGCCCAACCCGCCGGCCTATGATCCCGAGTACCATTGCTCCCTCGCCGTCGCCGCCGGCCTCAACGCCTACGCCGCGCCGCTCGGCATGATCGAGCAGGTCGCCGACAGCTACGCCGGCCAGATCCCGTTCATCCTCAAGCTCAACAGCTCCAACACCCTCCACCGGGCCAAGGAGGCGCCGAGCCAGGCGATCACCGCCTCGGTCGACGACGCGGTTCGCCTCGGCGCCGCCGCCATCGGCTTCACCATCTACCCCGGCTCGGACGAAGCGTTCACCATGATGGGGACCATCAGGGAGATGCGCCGGGAGGCCGCGGCCAAGGGGATCGCCACCGTCATCTGGTCGTATCCGCGGGGCGGCAATCTGTCGAAGACCGGCGAGCTCGCCATCGACATCGGCGCCTATGCCTGCCACATGGCGGCGCTGCTCGGCGCCCACATCATCAAGATCAAGCTGCCGGCCGCCGACATCGAACAGGACGAGTGCCGCAAGGTCTACGAGGCCGAGGGCATCGACGTCTCCACCCAGGCGGCGCGGGTCGCCCACTGCGTCGACGCGGCGTTCAAGGGCCGGCGCCTGGTTGTCTTTTCCGGCGGCGCCAAGAAGGGCGCCGACCAAGTGTATCAGGACGCCCGCGACATCCGCGACGGCGGTGGCAACGGCTCGATCATCGGCCGCAACACCTTCCAGCGGCCGCGCCAGGAGGCCATCGACATGCTGACGAAGATCATCAACATCTATCTGGGGAAGGAATAATCCTTCGTCGCCGCCGCGCTTCGCGCAGGATGAGGAACACGGAATGTTAGACGGTTGCTCTCGCGTCCTCGACACGAGCGGACGCGAACGGCCATGGTGAGCGACCGCGAAGCCCGGGCGCAGCTCTATCTGATCACGCCGCCGCAGCTGGACGCGGCGGCCTTTTCCCAGCAGCTGGCCAGCGCGCTCGATGCCGGGCCGGTGGCGTGCGTGCAGCTTCGCCTCAAGGACGCGGACGACGACACGATCCGCCGGGCCGCCGACCTGCTGGGTCCGGTGGCCAGGGATCGCGACGTCGCCTTCCTGCTCAACGACCGCCCCGATCTGGCCGCGGCCACCGGCTGCGATGGGGTCCATATCGGCCAGGGCGATGCGCCGTATGCCGAGGCCCGACGGCTCCTCGGCACGGACCGGATCGTCGGCGTCACCTGCCACGACAGCCGCCACCTGGCGATCACCGCGGCCGAAGCCGGCGCCGACTACGTCGCCTTCGGTGCCTTCCATGCCAGCGACACCAAGGATCCGCCGGCCACCGCCGACCCCGAGATCCTCAGCTGGTGGTCGGAGCTGATGGTCGTCCCGTGCGTCGCCATCGGCGGCATCACGCCGGAGAACGCGGCCCCCCTGGTGGCCGCCGGCGCGGACTTCATCGCGGTCAGCGCCGGCGTCTGGCGCCACCCGGATGGCCCTGCCGCCGCCGTCCGCGCGTTTCACGAGGTGTTGCGGCAAACCGACGCTGGATGACGGATGTCGGGCGGAAATTGCCGCCTGAAAACGTGCCAAGTCCTTGATATTGTCCGTAACCACTTGAAACGATTGCGGGTGGCTTCGGCCGCGCGTGCGGAATGTCGGATAATGTCGGAAAAAGTCGGATTCTGTGGGATTTCCGGGGATTGTCGAGGAGTCCCGGGCCCGCCGCCGGGTGGCTCGGCAAGCGGTTTCGTCCCGGCCAGATAACCCGACCGAAGGCGCGGGCAAGGCCCGGTCCGAGCCGCTCCCCGAGCCCCTCCCCGAGCCCCTCCCCGGGGGCCGTGCACCACGGATCATCGGCAAAGAACCGGTTCTCCACTTGCAATCCGGAGAACCGTAACGATATCCGCGGAATCCTTGGAATACACGGTGGATCGCCCCGGTCCCTTTCGCTCGCGCGTCGACCAAGCGTTCAACAAACTTGGAAAGGATATGTCCGATGTCACTGAGAATAAACGATGTTGCTCCGAATTTCACCGCCGAGACGACGGAGGGAACGATCACCTTCCATGACTGGATCGGCGACGGTTGGGCGCTCCTGTTCTCGCACCCGAAGGACTTCACGCCGGTGTGCACCACCGAGCTCGGCTATCTCGCCGGCCTGAAGGGCGAGTTCGACAAGCGCCATTGCAAGATCATCGGCCTCAGCGTCGATCCCGTCGGCAACCATGCGGCCTGGGCCAAGGACATCGAGGAAACCCAGGGGCACACGCTCAACTATCCGCTGATCGGTGACCCGGAACTGAAGGTGGCGAAGCTCTACGACATGCTGCCGGCCGAGGCGGGAGACACGTCGGAGGGCCGGACGCCGGCGGACAACGCCACGGTGCGCACCGTCTTCCTCGTCGACCCCGACAAGAAGATCAAGCTGTCGCTGACCTATCCCATGTCGACGGGGCGCAACTTCGACGAGGTGCTCAGGGCGCTGGACTCATGCCAGCTCACCGCCAAGCACCAAGTGGCGACGCCGGTGAACTGGCGCCGGGGCGAGGACGTGATCATCGTGCCGTCGGTTTCCGACGACGCCGCCCGCGAGAAGTTCCCCGGCGGCTGGAAGGCGCCGAAGCCCTACCTGCGCATCGTCCCGCAGCCGCAGGATTGAGCGGCGCAACAGGGTCCGGGCGGCCGCCCGCCGCGGCCGCCCGACGGCGCGGTGACACGCTCGCCCCGCCCGACGGCGCCGACCGCCTCAGATGGCGATGCAGACCTTGCCGAAGTGGGCGCCGCTCTTCAGGTGGCGGAAGGCATCCGGGGCTTCATCGAAGGGAAACTCCCGATCGACCACCGGGCGGAGGCCGGCGTGGGCGATGGCGCGGGCCATCGCCTCGAAGCCGTCGCGCGAGCCGACGGTGACCCCCTGCAGCGCGAGGCTCCGCATCACCACCAGCGGCAGGGTCACGGCGGCGGTGGCGCCGGAGAGGACGCCGATGACGCTGATGCGACCGCCGGTGCGCGCGGCGCGGATGGATTTGCCGAGGGTGTCGGCGCCACCGAGCTCGATGATATGGTCGCAGCCCTCGCCACCGGTGAGGTCCTTCACCGGATGATCCCAGTGCGGCGTCTCATGGTAGTTGATGGTGTGATCGGCGCCGAGCGCGCGCGCCCGCTCCAGCTTGGCGCCGCTGGATGAGGTGACGATCACCCGCGCGCCCATCAGCTTGGCGAACTGCAGGGCGAACAGGGCGACGCCGCCGGTCCCCTGGACCAGCACCGTATCGCCGGCACGCAACGGCTGATCGCCGGTGAGCGCGCTCCAGGCGGTGAGCGCCGCGCACGGCAGGCAGGCGGCCTCGACGTCGCTCAGGTGCGCCGGCGCGCGGGCGACGCCGGCCTCGGGGAACAGGCGGAATTCGGCCAGGACGCCGTCCACCGGGCCGCCGAGGCTGTCGTGCATTTTCGCCTGGCGCGCGTCGCCGCCCTGCCAGCGCTGGAAGAACAGCGGACAGACGCGGTCGCCGAGACCGAGCCCAGTCACCCCCTCGCCCACGGCGACCACCTCGCCGACGCCGTCGGAGACAGGGATCAGCGGCAGGTTGACCCGCGCGCCATACCCGCCTTCGACCACCAGGGTGTCCCGGAAGTTGAGGGACGCCGCCCGCATCCGCACCATCACCTCGCCGGGCCCGAGCCGCAGGTCGGGCCGTGGGTCTGGCCGCTCGCCGAGCGTCATGGTGTCGAGACCGAACGCGCTCTTCAGCTCCCACGCCCGCATGGCGATGCCCCCCTCTTCCCGTGGCCGCGCCGTCCAGCATAGGCCGGGAGGCGGCGACTGCACCAGACGTAGATCACGCCGGCAGGGAGGTGACCTCGGTTCTGGCGGCAATCCGCGCGACGTCGGCCGCATCCAGGGTGCCGGGCGTCGGCCGCAGGACGTCGGCGGCGCCGGCCGCGACCGCCCATCGCAGAGCCTCCGGGGCGGTGTCGACGGGCGCGGTCACCAGGCCGGCGAGGAAGCTGTCGCCGGCGCCGGTCGGATTGACCGGCGTGATCGGTGGCGGCTCGGCGCACCACGCTCCGTCGTCGGCGACCAACACCGCACCAGCGGCCCCCAGGGTGATGACGACCGGTCGCCGCCCGCGCCCCCGGATCGCCCGGGCCGCGGCGGCGGCGGCTCGCACGTCGCCGACCGCCCGGCCAAGCAGGGCGGTCGCTTCCGCGCCGTTGACCTTGATGCCGCCGACGCCCGCGCCGACGGCATCCACCAGAGCGTGGCCGCTGGTGTCGATCCACACCTGGACGCCGGCCCGCCGCACGGCAGCGATCAGGCCGTTGATCGCGCCGGGCTGCAGGCCCGGTGGCAGGCTGCCGCCGATGGTCACCGCGTCGGCGGCCCGCGCCGCCTCGCGTGCATCGTTGACGAAACGTCGCCAGTCGATCGGCGCCAGGTCCAGGCCGGGCTCGTTGACCACCGTCGACCGGCCATCGTGGACGACGGCCACGCAGGTCCGGGTCTCGCCGACGACCCGGGTCCATCGGGCCGGGAGGCCCTCCGCGGCCGCCTGCTCGGCGGCGAAGCGGCCGGCGTGGCCGGCGATCGGTCCGACGCACAGGGCCTCGTGGCCGAGACGCAGGACCGCGCGCGCCACGTTCACCCCCTTGCCGCCACACACGGCGTGCACGGACGCCGCTCGCCACACCCCGCCCGCCGTGAAGCCCGGCACCGTGACGATCCGATCCACCGAGGGGTTGGGGGTGACGCAGAGGACGCGCATGTGCCGGAGCATCCCGTGCCGACGGGGACCACGCAAGCGGCGATTGCTTGCGCGCGAGCCGCGAAGGCCGGATAGTCGGCGGGCGGCAAGATCGGAGCGAGCATGCCCCGCAGCAACCCCACCCTCTGCGGCTCGATCGCCGGCACGCCCGGGAGCTTCGGCGTCGCCATGCACACCGCCGCCTATCGGGCACTCGGCCTCGACTGGGTCTATGTGGCGTTCGGCACCGAGGACACGGCGGCGGCGGTCCAGGCGATGCGCACGCTCGGCATCCGCGGCCTCGGCGTCACCATGCCGCACAAGCTCGCAATCGCCCGCCACCTGGATGTCCTCGACGACACGGCGATGGCGATCGGTGCCGTCAACACCGTTGTCAACGACGCCGGCCGGCTGACCGGCCACAATGTCGACTGGATCGGCGCGGTGCGGGCCCTGGGTGAAGCGACACCGCTGGACGGCCGGCGGGCGGCGGTCCTCGGCGCCGGCGGCGGCGCCCGCTCGATCGTCTACGGACTGATCCGCTCGGGCTGCCGGGTCACCGTCTACAACCGGAGCGAAGCGCGCGGACGCGCCCTCGCCGAGAGCCTCGAAGCGACCTGGGGCGGCCCGCCCGCAGCGCTCACCGACACCGGCGATTTCGATATCCTGGCCAACGCCACGTGCGTCGGCTTCCACGCCCCAGAGGACACGCCGATCGCCGCCGACGGGCTGCGCGCCGGCCTGGTCGTCTTCGACGCGGTGCCGCAGCCGATCGAGACGCGGCTGGTGCGGGAGGCGGCGGCGCGCGGCTGCACGACGGTGCCCGGCGTGCGCATGCAACTGCATCAGGCGGCCGAGCAGGTCCACCTGTATACCGGCCGGGAACCCGACCTCACGGTGATGGAGCGGGCGCTTCGGGAGGCCCTGGCCGGAAGGTCCGTTGCTGGCACGCCACCAGACTGAGGAGAGGACCATGTCCGGAACGATCGACGCCCGCCTCGCCGCGCTTGGCATCACCCTGCCCCACCCCGCACCGCCGGCCGGCGCCTATGTCCCGTTCGTGCAGGCCGGCGGGCTCCTGTTCGTCGCCGGGCAACTGCCCATCAAGGGCGGCGAGATCGTCTATCGCGGACACCTGGGCGCCGGCGTGTCGCTGGAAGACGGCGTTGCCGCGGCGCGGCTCTCGGGCCTCAACCTGATCGCCCAGGTGAAGGCCGCGTGCCGCGATCTCGATCGCGTACGCCGGGTCGTCAAGCTCGGCGGCTTCGTCGCCGCGACGGCCGCGTTCACCGATCATCCGAAGGTGCTGAACGGCGCGTCCGACCTGATGGTCGACGTGTTCGGCGACGCCGGTCGGCATGCCCGCTTCGCCGTCGGCGCGGCGTCGCTGCCGCTCGGGGCCGCCGTCGAGGTGGACGGGATCTTCGAGATCGCCGGGGAAAGCACGCAATAATTTAGGCGGTTGTGTCGGCGATGCGTTGCCGCTATTGCTTTTCGCATCGAAGAAGGGCCGCATCCCGGCGCTTGACGTCGGGCAAATCGGCCAGCGAAGGGTTGGAAGCGTGCTGGGAGAGTGGGGCGAGAGCGTTCGCAACGTGCCCTCGACGACGCGTGCCGGTGATCCGGTCACGATCGGCGCCTCGCTTCGTCTGATTCCGTCACGGCCCAATCCCCGAGAGCAGGTGCTGCGGTCGGCGAGCATCGCCGGAACCGCCGTCGCGTTTCGACCCCACTGACCATGGCAATCGGGAGATCCCAGATGCACACAACAGTTATCTCGCGTCGCGCGAGGCACGGCGTCGTCATCGCCGCCGTCGCCGCGGCACTGCTCGGCGGTGCCGCCCTCACCCCGGCCAGCGCGGAGGAACCGATCCGCTGGCGCATGCCCGTCGGCTTCCCCTCCACCCTGCCCGCCCTCGGCGACACCGCCCCTTGGGTTGCCGACATGCTGGAGAAGGCGAGCGGCGGCGACATCCAGCTCAAGATCTTCGAGCCGGGCAAGCTGGTGCCGGCCCTGCAGATCATGGAGGCGGTGAAGGAAAAGAAGGTACAGGCCGGCTACACGTGGATCGGCTACGACATGGGCAAGGTCGCGGCGCTGCCGCTGATCTCCGCCGTGCCGTTCGGCATGGAGCCGTGGGAGTTCAA
>CAZBWP010000091.1:0-3164 GCA_964495295.1 uncultured Rhodospirillaceae bacterium
CAGTGGATTCGGAACGGCACGATGGCGAGAGCGAAGCAGAACACCATTCTGGTCCGGCTGGTCAGCACGGCGGACACCGGCTATTTCTATGTGGCGAAAAAGAACACGAAAACCGCCACCGGCAAGCTCGAGTTCAAGAAATACGATCCGCGCGCCCGCAAGCACGTGCTGTTCAAGGAAGCCAAGATCAAGTAGGCGGCGACCTCGCGGCGTCTCAGCCGCGCACCTCTTCCACCAGGCTCTCCAGAACGTCCAGATCGCGGATGACCAGGGCGTCCTTCTGCCGCTCGACGACGCCGCGACGCGCCAGGTCGTTCAGCGCGCGGGCAACGGTCTCGCGCGTGGTGCTGACGCGGCTGGCGATGTCGCCGTGCAGCGGAATCGGGCTGATCCGCGCCAACGTGTCGCCGACCCTGTGGTCGCGCGCCTGACGCAGGATCTCCGCCTGCACGCGGTTGTGGGCGGCCAGCGTGCTCAGGTCCATGATGCGATCGTCGGCCGACCGGATGATGCGCGCCAGCCGCTGCATGACCCTAAGCGCCACCTTGGGATGGCGGGCCAGCACGTCCAGGAACAGCGAACGCGGAATGACCGCCAGCAGCGACGCCTCGACGGCGATCGCCCCCGCCGATCGCGGCTGCCCGTCGATGGCGGCCAGTTCCCCGAAGCAGGCGCCGGGCGCCAGCTCATCAAAGGTGATCTCGCGGCCGGAGAGCGAGTAGTTGACGATCCGCATGCGCCCGTCCAGGACACCGAACACGTCGGTGTTGGGCGAATCGCGATCGAGGATATGCTCCTGCGCCGGACAGCGTCGCAGGGCGCAGGCGCGGGCGATCGCCGCAACATCCTGTTCGGCAAGCTCACGGAACAACTCCAACTCGGCCAGCCGCCGGCCGTCTGAGGCGGCGTCGCCCCCGTCTCGCTGCATTCCGTCCGATGCCTTTCCCGGTGCTGCCGTGCCGCCGGCGGGGAGTCTTCGCCCGCATCATGGGGCATCCGGCATCATAGGGCATCCGGCGCCGGCGCACGATGCTCCCGCGGCCGGACCGCTCAAACGACGAGGCCGACGCCGGCGCGCCGCGGATCGCCGGCGGCGAGCAACGCGCCCGATCGGCTGCTCTCGACCGCGTGCACGCCGCCGAAAAACATGTTGAGCGAGGGGAACAGGTCGACCTCGCTGGCGATGCTGCGGCCGGCGGCGACCGCATCCTCCCTGAACCCATGCTCCAGGCTCAGCCGGCCGCCCTCGTAGTGCAACCGCGGCCGCTCGATCGCCTCCGGCAGCGGCAAGGCGAAGGCGCGGGCGTTGACGAGGACCTGGAGGATCGCCGTGCGGATCCGGTTGGAGCCGCCGGAACCGAGCACGGTGGTCCCGCCCGTGGGGTTCAGGACCAGCGTCGGCGCCATCATCGAGCTCATGCGCGTGTTCGTCGGCCACCGGTGGAAACCGTGCGGGTTGATGTCCGCCTCGCCGAGGACGTTGTTCATGTGGACGCCGGTCCCCGGCACCACGTAGCCCGAGCCCTCGCCGTTGCTGAGCGAGAGTGCGGCGGCGTTGCCGGCGCGGTCGATGACGCTGATGTGGGTGGTGCCGCGGTTGGCCGGGGGATGACCGAGCACGTTTGCGCGAAAGGCGGCGATCAGCGCCGGCGCCAGCAGCGCTTCCGCGGCGTCCTCGGCGGACAGTTCGTGCAGGCGGCTTTCGATGCGCGCGCGGTCGGTCGCGTCCATCACCCGCATCAGGCGTTCCACCGCCGCGGCCGAGCCCCAGCCGAGCGCGCCCAGGCCCCCGTCGCCCAGCATTTCCAGGGCAAAGGCGAGCAGCACGCCACCGGACGCGGGCGGCGGGTTCAACAACAGCCGGCCGGCGAGCGCGTCGACGACCAGCGGGCGCCGCAACACCGCCTCGTAGCCTTCCAGATCGGCGCGGCTGAGGTGGCCGCCACGCGACGCGCAATCGCTGGCGATGGCGCGCGCGATCTCGCCGCGATAGAACAAGGCGGCGCCCTCGATGGCCAGCGTTTCCAGGGTGTCGGCCAGCGCCGGGTTGCGCAGGATCTCGCCCTCGCCGATCAGCCGATCCGGCTGCCCAGGGCTCGCGAACAGCGCGCGGCAGCCGGGATCGCTCTCCAGAATGGCCGCGACGACGCCGCACATGTAGGCCTGCATGGGCTCGACGCGGACGCCTTCCCTGGCCCAGGCGACGGCCGCTTCGACGATCCGCCGCATCGGCAGGGTGCCGAACCGCTCATGCACCGCGAACAGGCCGCTCACCATCCCGGGCGTCGCCATCGCGCCGATGCCCACGTGGAACTCCTGCTGCACCGGACCGAAGTCGGCGAGCACCGGAAAGAACGCCGTGTCCGCCGCCTCGACACGGCGCTGCGGCGTCTGCGGGAAGAAGTCGAACACCACGTCCCGCCCCGAGGCCGGGCGCGCGATCAGGAAGCCGCCGCCGCCGAGCGATGCGAGCACCGGCTCGGCGACACACGCCGCCGCCAGCGCCGCCAGCGCCGCATCAAACGCGTTGCCGCCGTCGGCCAGCACGTCGGCGGCCGCGCGCGCGGTGAGCGGGTGTCCGCAGGCGATGGCTCCCTTGCCGGTCATCGGCTCCCCGGTTGCTGTTCGGCCAAAGGGCGGGCGTAGCGTCGACAGCACGACGTGTCAACGAAGTGTCGGCGTTTCGCCGCTCCCGGGACAGCCGGCGTTGACAGTGGAGAACCGGACATCCAAAGTCGATCGAACCTCGGCTCCAGCGCCGGCAGGTCCTTCCGGACGCCCCCCAGCGGTTGCGACGTTCCCGGCCAGGAGATCAGAACGATGCTGCGTCAACATTGTCGGACGGTGGCGATCGTCCTCGCGGTGATGGTCGCGCTGGGCAGCGCCTCGCTGGCGCAATTCGCCGACTTTGCCGTGCTCAACGCCGTCGTCTACCGGCCGATCCCCGCCGGCGAGGCGGTGCACGTCCGCACCCTCGACGACTCCCCGCAGCATCAGGATCTGAAGCGGCGCTTCGAGGCGGCCTTGCGGGACCGCGGCTACGCCATCGATGCGGCGCCGACGCGGCTGGTCATCACCGTCGAGCCGCGCGACCAGATCGGCTTCTGGAACTATCAGAGCGGCGCCCTGATCGAGGCGCAGCGGGGGTACGACCGCCTCGCCCG
>CAZBWP010000091.1:3264-4553 GCA_964495295.1 uncultured Rhodospirillaceae bacterium
GCGATCGTCGAGCGCCTGACGGCGGCGGTCGCCGCCTGGGGCTACGAGCGGGTGGCGCCGCCGCTCATCGAGTTCGAGGCGGGATTGCTCGCCGGCAGCGGGGCGACCCTCGCGGCGCAGACCTTCCGGCTGATGGATCCGGTCTCCCAGAACATGCTGGCGCTCAGGCCGGACATGACCATGCAGGTGGCGCGCATCGCCGCCGACCGCCTGGGGGCGAAACCGCGCCCGCTGCGCCTCGGCTATGCCGGACAGGTGGTGCGGGTCCGCGGCTCGCAACTGCGGCCGGCGCGGCAATTCCGGCAGGTCGGCGCGGAACTGATCGGCGCCGATGGCGCCGCCGCCGATGCCGAGGTGATCGTCATGGCGTGCCAGGCGCTGACCGATCTCGGGGTGCGCGACATCACCGTCGACCTCGGCATCCCGACGCTGGTGCCGGCCCTGCTGGCGGCCCACGGCAGCCTGCCGGCGGGCGATCCGCGGCTCCGCCTGGCGCTCGATCGCAAGGACCCGGCGGCGGTGGCCGCGCTGGCGCCCGAACTGGGGGCCGATGCGGCCAGGCTGCTCGCCGCGTTGGTGGTTCTCGCCGGCCCGGCGCGCGGCGCGCTCGCGGCACTGGCCCGGCTCGACCTGCCGGAGGCCGCCGCGGCGGCGCGCACGGCCCTGGAAGACGTCGTCGCGCGCATCGAACGCGACGCCCCGGAGCTGGCGCTGGGCGTCGACCCCGTCGAACGCCGGGGCTTCGAATATCACACCGGCGTGACCTTCGCGCTGTTCGTGCCCGGGGTCGCCGGCGACGTCGGCCGAGGCGGCCGCTATCGCGCGGGAGACCCGGGCGAACCGGCGACCGGCATCACGCTCTTCGTGGACGCCGTGCTCCAGGCGCTGCCCGAACCGGCGGCGACCGAGCGGATCTTCCTGCCCTGGGGGACACCGCCGTCGGCGGCGCGTCCGCTGCGCGCATCCGGGCGCGTCGTCGTCGCGGCCCTGTCGGCGAGCGACGACGTCGACCGGGAAGCCCGCCGGCTCGGATGCGGCGCGGTGCTTGTCGACGGGCAGGTGCGCGCGGTAAGGATCTGAGACACGGACAAAGGATCGGAGTGGGATGGGGAACGTCGTCGTCGTCGGCTCGCAGTGGGGCGATGAGGGAAAAGGCAAGATCGTCGACTGGTTGTCGGAACGGGCGGACGTGGTCGTCCGCTTCCAGGGCGGCCACAATGCCGGCCACACCCTCGTCGTCGATGGCGTCACCTACAAGCTGAGCCTGCTGCCGTCGGGCGTCGTCCGCC
>CAZBWP010000091.1:4653-8852 GCA_964495295.1 uncultured Rhodospirillaceae bacterium
TACGAGGACAAGGTGGCGCGCCGGGCGCTCCGCCTCGGCGACCTGGCCGATCTGGCGGTTGCCGCCGACAGGGTGGACGCCCTGCTGCTCCACCACAATGCGCTGCTGAAGGGGCTGGGCATGGAGCCGGTGGATCGCGACGGGCTGCTCGGTGAGCTCAGCGAGGTCGCGCCCAGGGTCCTGCCCTACGCGGACACGGTCTGGAAGACGTTGAACGACGCGCGGCACGCCCGCAAACGCATCCTGTTCGAGGGCGCGCAGGGCACGATGCTCGACATCGATCACGGCACCTACCCCTTCGTTACGTCATCGAACACCGTCGCCGGCCAGGCGTGCACCGGCTCCGGCCTCGGCCCCGGCGCCATCGACTACGTCCTTGGCATCGTCAAGGCCTACACCACCCGTGTCGGCAGCGGTCCATTCCCGACGGAGCTGGAAGACGAGATCGGCCGCGGGCTCGGCGAGCGCGGTCGCGAATTCGGCACGGTGACCGGGCGCCCGCGGCGCTGCGGCTGGTTCGATGCGGTCCTGGTCCGGCAGTCGGTGTACCTCAACGGCATCGACGGCATCGCGCTGACCAAGCTGGATGTCCTCGACGGCATGCAGAGCCTGAAGGTGTGCGTCGGCTATCGCGTCGACGGTGAGGTGATCGAGCACCTGCCCGCGTCGACCGTCCTGCAGCAGCGGATCGAGCCGGTGTATGAGACGATGGAGGGCTGGAGCGAGAGCACCCGGGGGGCGCGCTCCTGGATCGACCTGCCGGCGACCGCGGTCAAGTATATCCGGCGGATCGAGGAGTTGATCGAGGCGCCGGTGCATCTGCTCTCGACGAGCCCGGAGCGCGAAGACACCATCCTGGTGCGCGATCCCTTCGTCGACTGACGCCGTCCTCCTCTGCGATCCCGTGCCGCGTTAAGGATTTCGAAGACGGTCCGCCGCTAGCCTGCGCGCCCGGCCATCGACAACGGAGCGGTGGGACGGACGGAGCGCGGCAACCATGACCGAGCCGACAGAGGAGTTCGAGGGCTCGTCGCCGCCGCGGCGGGAGCTGCCCCTGCTCCGCGGCCGCTTCGAGATCGATCCCGCGGAAGCACTGCCGGCCCTCGCCGCGGGGCCGATCCCGGCGTTCGCCGCCCACGATCAGCACAGCCCCGACCGGCGGCTGATGGCGTACGTCTGCCGGCCGGACCTGCCGATCCGGCTGGACGCGCTCAGCCGCCTGCGGAAGGCCTCGCCGAGCAACATGCTGCCGCTGATCAACGCGGGCACGGTGCGCTGGCCGCTCTCCGGCGGACGCGCGCTGGTCGTCCTCTATCAGCGACCGCTGGGCGGTTCGCTGGCCGAGCGGTTCGCCGGCCCGGAGCAGCGCCCGCCGGAGCACGAAATCCCCCGCCGCATCGTCGCCCCGATGGTGCGCGCGCTGCGCGGTCTCGAGACCCTGGGGATCGCGCATCGCGGCATCCGCGCCGACAACCTCTACTACCTGGACGAAACGGGCGCGGACCTGGTGCTCGGCGACTGCGTCACGGCGCCGCCGGGGTTCGCCCAGCCGCAAGCGATGGAGCCGATCGACCGGGCGATGGCCTCGCCGGCCGGGCGCGGCGACGGCACGATTGCCGACGACCTGTATGCTCTGGGGGTGATGCTGTTGCAGCTGGTCTCCGGCGGCCGTGACTTTGGCGACGACGCGGCCGTGCTGGCCGCCAAGGCCAACCACGGATCCTTCGCCGCCCTCAGCGACCGGCGCCGCGTCCCGTCGGCCATGGTCGATCCGCTGCGCGGCCTGCTCGCCGACGATCCGGCCCGCCGCTGGGGACTGGAACACCTGGAAAACTGGCTGACCGGACAGGTGCGGCCACAGTCACGGGGGGGCGTCGGCAAGCTGGTGCCCGCGCCGTTCATCTTCGCCGGCCGCCCCTACACGTCGTTCCGGCTGCTCGCCCAGGCGTTTGCCGACAATGTGGGAGCCGCGGCCGAGGTGATGCGCTCCGGCGAGCTGCACGGCTGGCTGACCAGGCGCGCCAACGCCGAGAAGACCGCCGAGGCGCTGGCGGCGCTGGTGTCGGCGCACTTGGCGGACCGCGGCACGCCGCAGGGCGGCGACGACTACCTGGTGGCCAAGGTGGCCGCCCTGCTGGATCCCGAGGGCCCGGTGCGCTTCCGCGGCTTGCGGTTCATGCGCGACGGCGTCGGCCCGGCGCTGGCGGTGGCCTGGCTGATGGATGGCGATGCCCGCACGCCGGTCGCCGCGCTCGCCCTCGGCCTCGCCGATGCGCCGCCGGATGCCACACCGTCGTTCCAGCGCCGCCGACCTGGCGCCCAGCCTGAGATGTCACTGGCCCGCATGGTCGAGCAGCCGGGCCACGGCGGCGGCCTGGAGCGCTGCCTCTATGCGACCAATCCGGGCCTCGCCTGCCGCAGTCCGCTGATCGCCGATGTGCTGGTCATCGCCATCGAGGGCCTGCTCGCCGCCCTGGACGAAGCCGCGGAGCGGTGCGAACCCCACGTGTGGCCCATCGACAGGCACATCGCCGCGTTCATCATGGAGCGCTCCGATCGCGATCTGGGGCCCGCCATGAAGGCCTTGAGCGACCGGCGTCAGGCCCGCAAGTCGCTGGCGATGCTGACCATTCTCGCCAATCTCCAGGACGCGCCCGATGCCGTCCCCGTGCCCGCCCTGGCGCGCTGGTGCGCCCATCACCTGGACGCCGTCGTCCAGTCGTTCCAATCCAGGACCATCCAGGAAAACCTGCGTCGGCGGCTGCCGCAGATCGCCAGCCGCGGCCGGTTGAAGGAGCTGCTCGATCTGCTCGATGATCCGCGGCGGCGGCACGCCGACAAACAGGGCGCCAGCGCCGCCGCGGCCGAGTTCGCGCGGGCCGAGGCGCGCATTCAGCACTACCAGCGGACCGCGGAGACGCGGCGCCAGGGGCACATCGATCTGGGACAGCAGAGCGCCGCCACGATCTCGCTGATCGTCGGGTTCATGGCGACCTGGGCGTCGCTGGTCGTCCGGCTGTGGTAGGGACACGGACGATGCCCCGACCGGCTCCAAGTGCCCTGGCGCAGCCGGCGAAACACGGTCGCCGCGGACAGCATCTGCTCGTCACCCTGTTTGCGATGCTGCTGCTGGTGCCGATCGTCTCACCGTCCACGTCCATCGTGCTGTTCGTCGGCCTGCTGCCGACGATCGTCGCGCTGATCGTCGATCGGACGCCGCGCAAGTGCGCCGTGGCGAGCGTCGGCGGGCTGAACCTGGCCGGCGTCTCCCCATTCCTGCTGGACCTCTGGTTCAAGTCCCCCGGCATGGACTACGCCGTGTCGCTGATCACCAACCCGTTCGTGCTGGTCACCATGTATGGCGCCGCGGCGGTCGGCTGGCTGCTGTTCGCCGGACTGCCGATGCTGACGCTGCGCATTTCCGAGATCACCGTCGGCCGACGCATCCGCGGCTTGCGTGACCGGCAGACGGCCCTCCTGGCCGAGTGGGGCGAGGACGTGGTGGGCATCGCCGCCGAGCGCGGACCCGACGCGGCGGACGGTGGCACAGACGCTTGCGCAGACGGTGGCGCGGACGGACGCGCGGACCGCGGCCTGGGCGCTCAGTAGGCGAGCCGCTGCTCGATGATGGCGTTGCGGATCGCCTTCTGCAGCTTCTCGAACGCCCGCACCTCGATCTGCCGCACGCGTTCCCGCGAGATCCCGTAGCGGTGGCTGAGGTTCTCGAGGGTCGCCGGCTGTTCGCTCAGGCGGCGTTCGGCGATGATTTCCCGTTCACGGTCCGACAGCCCGCGGAGCGCTCCGGCGAGCAGGCCGCGCCGCGAGTTCAGTTCCTCCCGATTGGCGAGCAGGGATTCCTGATCATCGGCCTCGTCGGCGAGCCAGTCCTGCCATTCGCCTTCGCCCTCCTCGCGCAGCGGCGCGTTCAGCGAGACGTCGGGGCTGCCGATTCGCCGGTTCATCTGGATCACTTCGGTTTCCGCGACATTCAACCGATCGGCGATCCGGGTGACGTGTTCGGGACGCAGATCGCCGTCCTCGATGGCCTGCATCTGCCCCTTCAGCTTGCGCAGGTTGAAAAACAGCTTCTTCTGCGCGGCCGTCGTGCCGATTTTGACCAATGACCAGGAATGCAGGATGTATTCCTGGATCGAGGCGCGGATCCACCACATGGCGTAGGTGGCGAGGCGGAAGCCGCG
>CAZBWP010000092.1:0-4862 GCA_964495295.1 uncultured Rhodospirillaceae bacterium
CGCCGAGGATGCCGGTCAGGATCACCAGCACCGCGGTCAGCGACGGCAGGCCGCCCAGCTTCTCGGCGATGCCCATGGCGATCGGCGTCGTCACCGATTTCGGCGCCAGCGACCGCAAGGTTGTCTCGGTCGCGCCCAGCGCCCAGCCGATGGCGATGGCGCTCGCCGCCGCGGTGAGGGAGCCGGCGATCAGCGCGGTGAGCAGGGCCACGGCCGATCGGCGGACCTGGGCGAAGTTGCGGTACAGCGGCACCGCCAGGGCGACGGTCGCCGGACCGAGCAGGAAGTGCACGAACTGGGCGCCTTCGAAATAGCTGTCGTAGTCCGTGTCCGTGGCCAGCAGCAGGGCGGCCAGCATCAGCACCGCGAGCAACACCGGATTGGCCAAGGGCGCCCCGCCGGCGCGGGCGTTGATCCAGAGCCCGATCCGGTAGGCGATGAGGGTGAGGGTCAGCCCGGTCAGCGGGCTCGCCGCCAGGTAGACCCAGACGTCGCGCACCTGGTCGCTCACGAGGTGCCGTCCCGGCCGCCGAGGCGCTGCACGGCGGCCATCACCAGCGCGGTGACCGCGATCGCCAGCAGCGTGCTGCCGATCAGGGCGCCGACGATCGGGCGGATCTCTTCGGCGAGCAGCGGCAGGTGGGCGAGCACGCCGACTCCGGCCGGGACGAACAGCAACGCCAGGTGGTCGAGCAGGGAGCCCGACGTTTTCACCAGGCCTGCCGGCACGCCGCCGCGAATCGCCAGCGCCACTGCCAGGATGGCCATGCCGATCACCGGCCCCGGCACCGGAATGTCAGCGGCAACGGAAATCACCTCGCCGGCGAGTTGGCAGGCGAGCAGGACGATCAGGGAATCCAGGATCATGGTCTTCTCCTCCTGTTGGGCGTCGCGGGCGTCGATCAGCCTGCGATGCGACGTCTGTTTGCCCGGTCCGCGGACCGGGCGCTTGCAATCCGGCCGCGAAGGCCTTAGGTGACCGCCGATCGGCAGGGAGATGGAAATCATGGGCTACAGGGTTGCGATCGTCGGTGCCACCGGCAATGTCGGGCGCGAGATGCTGCAGACGGTGTCCGAGCGGGGTTTCCCCGCGGACGAGGTGGTGGCGCTGGCGTCGGAGAAGTCGGTGGGGCGCGAGGTGTCATTCGGCGATGACGCGGTGCTGAAGGTCCACGATCTCGCCACCTACGACTTCCGCGGCATCGACATCGTGCTGTCCTCGCCCGGTGCCAAGATCTCCGCGATGTTCGCGCCGAAGGCGGCGGCGGCCGGTGCCGTGGTCATCGACAACACCTCGCATTTCCGCATGGAGCCGGACGTGCCGCTGGTGGTGCCGGAGGTCAATCCGGAGGCCATCGCCGGCTACACCAAGCGCGGCATCATCGCCAACCCCAACTGCTCGACGATCCAGATGGTCGTCGCGCTGAAGCCGTTGCATGATCTGGCGCCGATCAAGCGCGTCGTCGTCTCGACCTATCAGTCGGTGTCGGGCGCCGGCAAGTCGGCAATGGACGAACTGTTCGATCAGACCCGCGGCATCTATGCCAACGAGCCGTGGCGAAACCACCAGAAGTCGTTCACCAAGCAGATCGCGTTCAACGTGATCCCGCACATCGACCGCTTCATGGACGACGGCTCCACGAAGGAAGAGTGGAAGATGGCGGTGGAGACGCGGAAGATCCTGGATCGCGATATCCAGGTCACCGCCACCTGCGTGCGCGTGCCGGTGTTCATCGGCCACGCCGAGGCGGTGAACGTGGAATTCACCCGGCCGGTCAGCGTCGACGACGCGCGCCGGGCCTTGCGCGCCGCACCCGGCGTCTCGGTGATCGACCACCAGGCGGACGAGGGCTACGTCACCCCGGCCGAATGCCCGGGGGAGGATGCCGTCTACGTCAGCCGCATCCGCCGCGACCCGACCGTCGAAAACGGCCTCAACCTGTGGATCGTCGCCGACAACCTGCGCAAGGGCGCCGCGCTGAACGCGGTGCAGATCGCCGAGGAACTGGTGGCCCGCTACCTGCGCCAGGCGGCGTGAGCGGGTTGCCGCTCAGGCCAGCCGTTCAGGCCAGCCGTTCGGGCGTGAACACGGTCGTCGGCGCGACCAGCCGGTCCTGGGCGGCGATCAGGCAGAGCTCTGATGCGTCGGCGGCGACGGTCGCCTCGATCACCGCGTAGACGGCGGAGACCGCCGCCGCCAGAGCGTCCGCCGGAGCGTCGCCGGTGAGCACGCGCGCCAGGAACAGCGCGGCGAAGGCATCGCCGGTCCCGTGCGCCCGCAGCGCCAGGCGCGGCGTCGTCACCCGAAAGGCGCCGGCCTTTGTGATCGCCGCCGTGGCGATGCGGTCGCCGGGGAGATCGGCGGTCACGAGCGAGGTCACCACCACCAGGCCCGGCCCACGGTCGATGAGAGAGGTCGCCGCGGCGCGCACGTCGGCCACGGTCGGCAGGCGGCGCCCAGCCAGGATCTCCAGTTCGAAGTGGTTGGGGACGAGAATGTCCGCCGCCGGCAGCGCCGCCTCTTGCAGGCAGGCGACCACGTCGTTCGGCACATAGAGCCCGGGCGTGCGGTCGCCCATCACCGGATCGCAGCAGTAGAGGGCGCCTGGATTCCGCGCCTTCACCCGGGCGACCGCGTCGACGACGACCCGGCCATTCCCGGCGCTGCCGAGATATCCCGAGAGCACGGCGCGGCACTGGGCGAGCACGCCGAGGCGGTCGAGGCCGTCGACGATCGCCGCCACCTCGTCCGCCGGCCGCACCCGGCCGCCGGTCGTGCCGTAGCCCGGATGGTTGCTGAAGGCGACGGTGTCGATGGGCCAGACCGGGCAACCGACACGGCGGAGACAGAAGGCGGCGGCGGCGTTGCCGACATGGCCGTAGGCGACCGAGGATTGGAGCGAGAGGACGGCCATGGGAACGGGCACGGTGTTGCTGCGGAAGCGGTCGACCAGCTTGCCACGAACCGCCTTTGCGGAGTACCTTCTCGCATGTGCGAAAAGCTTTGGTCCAAGGACGCCTGACGATCCTTGGGGGGAGAGTGTACCATGCCGACATCAGCCCGCCCGCGCCGCAGCGTTCTCTACATGCCGGGGTCGAACGCGCGCGCATTGGAAAAAGCCAGGACCCTGCCCGCCGACGGCCTGATCCTCGACCTGGAGGATGCCGTCGCGCCGGATGCCAAGGAGGTCGCCCGCAACCAAGTCTGCCAGTCGGTCAAGGACGGCGGCTATGGCATGCGCGAGCTGGCGATCCGCGTCAACGGTCTGGCGACGCCCTGGGGCTATGCCGACGTCGCCGCGGCAAGCCGCGCCGGAGCCCACGCCATCCTGTTGCCGAAGGTGGAGAGTGCCGACGCGATCCGCTATGTGGAGAGCATCATGGTGGCCAACGGCGCTCCCGACGACCTCGCCATCTGGGCGATGATGGAAACGCCGCGGGGCATGCTCGCCGCCGCCGAGATCGCCGCCGCCTCGCCGCGCATGGCGTGTCTGGTGATGGGCACGTCGGACCTGGCGAAGGAACTGCATTGCGCCCACACGCGCGAGCGGCTGCCGATGATCACCTCCCTCGGCCTATGCCTGCTCGCCGCGCGCTCCTACGGCTTGGCCGCGCTCGACGGCGTCTATCTCGATCTCAACGATGACGAGGGCTTCGCCTACAGCTGCCAACAGGGCATCGAGCTCGGCTTCGACGGCAAGACGCTGATCCATCCCAAGACCATCCCCGCGTGCAACGAGGCATTCTCGCCGAAACCCGCGGACGTCGCCTGGTCGCGGAAGATCATCGACGCCCACCAGGCCGCCGCGGCGGAAGGCAAGGGCGTCGTCGTCGTCGACGGCAAGCTGATCGAGAACCTGCACGTCGAGAACGCCCGCCGGCTGGTGGCGATGGCGGAGGCGATCGAGAAAATGGCCGCGGCCGCTTAAGCCCCTTCCGGGGTCAGGACAGCGTCGCCGTCGCGGTCATGGCGACGACGCCGTCCGGCCCCATCGCTTCCAGGGCGACGGTGCCCGCCGGGTCCGCCGGCAGCGCCGTGACGCGGAACGGGTAGAGATCGAACAGCGGAGCGCGTCCGCGAAACTCGAAGGCCGCGACCGGCCGGGCGATGGCGCGACGCACCAGCTCCATGAGCAGGATCGCGGTCAGGGGACCGTGCACCACGAGGCCCGGATAGCCTTCCACATGCGTCGCATAGGGGCGGTCGTAGTGGATGCGGTGGGCGTTGAACGTCAGCGCCGAGAACCGGAACAGCAGCGTCGGGTCGGGGGTGATCGTCTGCGCGTGGACACCCGCCGCGAGCGGCGGCAGCGGCTTCGGGTCCGGCCGCGGCACCGGCGCGCCGGGTTCGCGATAGACGATGTCCTGCTCCTCCTCGATGCAAACGGCGCCGTCCTGGAGGAAGGTGTAGGCGACGGTGACGAACCCCAGCGGCCCGGTCCGGCCCGGCTTTTCGCTCACCTGGCGGATCACCGCCTCGCGGCGGGCCGGACGGCCGAGGATCAGCGGTTTGAGAAAGCGCATGCGGGCGCCGGCGAACATGCGTCGCGGCATCTCGATCGGTGGCATGAAGCCGCCGCGGTTCGGGTGTCCGTCGGGACCGAGGCCGGCCTGCGGCGTCGTCGGCAGGAAGTAGAACCACTGCCACAACGGCGGCAGCGGGTCGCCGGCGGCGAGCCGCGTTTCGCTGTCGTCGAGCGTCGCCAGCACGGCACGAACCGGCGCCGCCGAGATGTCATCCTCGACGCTCTCGGTCCTGCCGATCCAGGGCTGCCAGCGCTCGCCCGCGTCGGCCACCGCGTCAGTCCTTGGCGGAGGGGCCGCGGGACGTTCCGCGTTTCTCCGTGCCCGGGGATGGCGCG
>CAZBWP010000092.1:4962-8848 GCA_964495295.1 uncultured Rhodospirillaceae bacterium
GGCTTCGGCTTTGCCGGGGCGCTGGTTGCCGGGGCGGCTGCCGGGCCCGCTGCTCCTGGAGTGGGGACCACCGAGGGTGCGGCTGGCGGCGCCTTGCGCGGCGGTTCCATCAGCTTTTCCGGGGCCGCTGCCGCGCTCCATTTCTTGTGCGCCGACGGCGAGGGCACCGGCACCATGGCGATCCGCACTTCCAGGAACTGCCGTTCGGCGGCAAGCCAGATGTCGAGGGCCGAGCCGTACTGATGCCCCGCCGTTTCCCAGATGCTGTAGGCGATCTTCCGGATCTCTTCCAGATACGTATCCGGAGAGAACGTGTCGAACATCCTGGAGACGGCCTCATCGGCGCCCACACTGGCGCCCGCGGCGCGCACCGTCTGCTCGGTGAGGGTGCGCATATGACGCTCGGCCGCCAGCCAGAAATCCAGCGCCGATCCCATCTGCGTCCCGGTGTTCTGCCACATGGTGTTGGCGAGCGCCGTCACCTTCTCGACATAGGCGGCGCGCATCATCGGCGGCTGTGTGACGGCCGCTTCGACGGCGGATCGGGTCATCTGGGTCATCGCGGCGGTGACCTCCATGACCATCTTCTCGGCCATCAACCAAAAGTCGAAGGCGCGGCCATACTCGTCGCCAGCAGATTTCCACATGGAGTACGCGAGGCTTTGGATCTCGGACCTGATATCTTGTTTCATCCGCGGTCTTCCCATTCTTGCCTTCCCATGCTCGACCATATAGGGAAGCCTCGGCGCGTCCCACGAAAAAAGTGGTTCGGTTTGGCCGGAGGTCCCGCCGTCGTCGAGTCGCGGGCGGCAGGGATGACCGGGCGGCGGTCGCGCGGCGGTGGTGCCCGGTCCGCCCCTAACGGGCGGAGCAGGAGGCTCCGCCCAGAACGCAGAACTGGGCGCAGAACGGGTGGTTGAGCTTCACCGCCCGGGATGCGTCGCGGAGCGTGTGCCCCATCTCGAACTGCGCGTCGTAGGGCAGCAGGGTGCAGGGGACCACCACCGGGCGCGCCGCCCCTTTGCGCTTGATCACCATCCGGGATGCCGCGCACATCATGCTTTCCGGCGCGACGCCGAGGATGTTCCAGCATGCGGTGGTGATC
Source organism: uncultured Rhodospirillaceae bacterium (assembly GCA_964495295.1). Classification (GTDB taxonomy): domain Bacteria; phylum Pseudomonadota; class Alphaproteobacteria; order Rhodospirillales; family Defluviicoccaceae; genus CAZBWP01. The sequence goes on from CAZBWP010000092.1 coordinate 6,068, forward strand.
TCCGGCACCTCGTGCAGCGGGTCCATCTCGGGAAACAGCACCAGGCCGGCCGGATCGCGCGCGTCGATGGCGATGCCCTCGCGCGCGAACAGGGCGGCGTAGCCGGCGCGCAGGTCCTCCTCGGCCTCATCCCAGCACGTTCGACCGGCGACGTCGACGGCAAAGCCGTTGGCGGCGAGCCAGCGCAGGCCGTCCAGGGCCGGCCGCCAGGAGCGGGCGCCACGCAGCGCCTCATGCTTGTCGGCCGTGTGGTGATCGAGGGAGACACGGATGCGAAGCCTGGCTCCGTGGCGTTGGCGGAGGTCCAGCAGCGCCGCCTTGCGGTGGTGCATGGGCTTCATGGCGTTGGTCAGGACGATCGCGCGGAAGCCGCGGCGGAGCGTTTCGTCCAGGATCTCCGCCAGGTCCCGGTTCATGAACGGCTCGCCGCCGGTAAACCCGATCTCCTCGGTCGGCAGGCCGTCGCGCCCGATCTCGTCAAGGAAGGCGCGCACCTCGTCGGTGCTGATGTAGGCGAGGCGGTCGTTGGTCGGGCTCGACTCGATGTAGCAGTTGACACAGGTCAGGTTGCACAGGCTGCCGGTGTTGATCCAGAGCGTGCGGAGACCGGTGAGCGCGACCGAGGCCCGCGGCTCGCCCTTGGCGGTCGTCTCGGGGTCCTCGAACTTCCGCGGCGCTGCGGTCTCGACGATGTGGGTGTCCGGCATGGTCGTCCTCGGGGCTGCTGAATGCTTGGTGGTCCTCTGCCGAGGACTTAGTGAGGCAATCGGTCAACGGGAAATGACAAGCGCGCGAGCGGGGCGATTTCCACGGCTTGCGGGCTCGCGCGTGTTGGCTTAGAGTTTCGGCAGCGGGCGGGCGTAGTTCAATGGTAGAACGAAAGCTTCCCAAGCTTTAGGCGTGGGTTCGATTCCCATCGCCCGCTCCAGCCCGCCGGTCCATCCAGGTGGTCGAGCCAAGGCTGGCCGGGGGAACCTCACGGCGCGTCGACGCTGTCCTCCCCCTCGCCGCGCTCCCGCGAGCGGGTCCCCTGCGAGAGCACATACAAGCCGAGAAAGATGACGGCCGTGCCGATGAACCAGTAGGGGAGGCGGGCACTGACCGGAACCTGTTCCGAGAGTCCGCGGGCGACGAAGGCGCCGACGAAAGCGATGGCCGCCCCGAGGATCCAGAAGACCCAACGGGGCGGCCGACGTCGGAACAGCCGGACGCGGAGCGGCCCGGCCAACGGCTAGAGCGCGCCCCCGCCCGCGGCGCGGACCACGGTGATCAGCACGGCGGCGAACACGGCCGAGGTGATCACGCCGGAGATGCTGGCGCCGAGCGCGTGCGGCATGACGATGGCGTCCGGGGTCACCGCCGACACGGTCTTCTGCGCCACCTTGGCGGTGGTGGGAACGCAGGAGACGCCGGCGATGCCGATCACCGGATTGTACTTCCTGCCGGTGGCGAAATAGAGGATGTAGCCACCCACCAAGCCGCCGACGCCGGAGAAGGCCAGCGCGAGGATGCCGAGAACGAGCAGAATACCCACTTCGTGCCTGAGGATGATGCTGGCCTCGCACAAGACGCCCAGCAGCAGACCGAGGAAGAACGTGGCCCCATAGAGCACCGGGCCGCTGAACGTCTCGTAATAGTGGTTGAGGCCGCTCTCGCGGATGATCGCGCCCAGGAACAACGCGAGGAACAGGGGCGAGGCCACCGGGAACAACAGGCACAGCGCCGTGGCCGCGGCGACCGAGAAGACGATCTTCTCTTCGGGCGTGATCGGGTGGGTTTTTTCCGGCGGCATCTTCAGGCCGCGCAGGTGCTTCGGCACCAGTGCCTTGATCATGATCGGATAGCCGCCGTAGACGAGACCAAGGTAGAGGTAGGCCACCACGGTGATCGGCACGAACAGGTCCGGCGAGAGCATCAGGGCGGCGAACAGGACCATCGGGCCGTCGGCGCCGCCGATGGTCGCCGTCGCCGCGGCATCGCCGAGCGGCAGGCCGAACCAGATGCCGAGCGGAAACGCCACCAGCGTTCCGAACTCGGCACACAGCGCGATGAACATGCTCTTGAACGGCCGGGCCATGACGAAGCCCACGTCGAGCAGCGTGCCGATGCCGAGCAGCACCAGGCAGGCGATCAGGCCGTTGGAGAACGTGAACACGTAGATCGGCTGGAGCCACTGGATCTGCAGGACCTGGACCCACTGCTCGCCGGTGGAGACCAGCGGATTGATGAACAGCGTCCCCTTGGCGAGGCCGTCGACGTTGGTCGGCGAACCGGGCGCCGCCAGGTAGGGCGGAACGAACATGACGGCGGCGTTGATCGCCGCCATGCCGACGCCCATGGGCACCATGATCAGGGCCTCGAGGATGCCTTTCTTGCCGAGATAGATCAGCAGGAATCCGAAGAGGATGAGACCGATGCGGCCGAAGAACAGCAGCGGTTCCGACCCCGCCGAGTCGACCAGGGTCGCGACACCTTGAAAGATGTCAATGACTGCGATGTCGCCCATGGCGCTGCCCCGCGCCTCAGGCGATCGTCATCAGAGGCTGACCGGAATCGACGGCTTCCCCAACCTTGACATGGACTTTGGTGACGGTGCCGCCGTGGCTGGCAACGACCAGCTGTTTCATCTTCATGGCTTCGATGACGGCCACCTTGTCGCCGGGGTTGACCTTGTCGCCTTCCTTGACGCTGACCTCGACGATCACGCCGCCGAGCGGCGCCACCTGGTCGGCGGCGCCGGCCGACGGTGCGGCAGGCGCCGGCGCCGCGCGGGCGGGCGCC
>CAZBWP010000093.1:0-5550 GCA_964495295.1 uncultured Rhodospirillaceae bacterium
CCAGCAGCGTGTCCACCGCGAACCGCTGCAGTTCGGCCACGTCGCCGTCGAGACGTGCCAACAGGTCGCCGCCGCGCGCTTCGGCGTAGTAGGCCGGCGACAGCCGCTGCAGGTGTCGATAGACCGCCTCGCGCAGGCGGAACAGGATCCGCCCGGAGACACGCACGTACTGCCAGCGGTTGATCCCGCCGACCACGGCGGCGAGGACGCCGGCCGCGAAGATCAGCAGGCTGAACGCGATGATCGCCTGCAGATCGGCGGCCAGCAGGCCGTCGTCGATCAGCCACTTGGTCAGATAGGGCTGGGCCAGCGCGAAGGCGGTTCCGACGAGCGCCAACCCGAGCACGCCGCACAGCGGCACGGCGTCCCTGCGGACGAACGAATACACCCACCACAGGTCGGCCGGCCCGTCGGCCGCAGACGTCGATACCGGGTCGTCGCGGCTCAGCGGTTGATGATCCGGATCGACGCCAGCGCCATGTCGTTGCCGCTCGGGATCCGGATGGTGCCGACGCGCTCCAGCGTATCGGTCCGGTAGACGGCGATGTCGTCCATCGTTCCGGCGACGTAGATCTCGGTGCCGTCGCCCGAGACGTTGACGCTGTAGTAGGTGTGATCCAGATCGATCCGCTGGATCAGTTGATGGGTGGTCCGGTCCACCTTCGCCAGCGTCGTGTAGACCATGTAGACCTCGTTCCGGCGCACCGGATTGACCACCGACGAGAAGATGACGTTGGCGGTATCCTCGAAGTCCTCGATCTCGAAGTCGCCGGTTTCCAGGTCGAGGGTCAGCAGCCCCGTCCTGTAGGCCGAGGGATCGTCGGCGGCGCGGTCCGTACGCACCGCGTAGTACGGCGTCGAGAACACGCCGGCCTGTTCGAACTGCGGCCACACGTCGAGAACATCGGGCTCGCTGTAGTTCTCCCGTCCCCAGTTCCGCACCTTGAGGGTGTCGACGATCTCGCCGGTCGCCGGATCGAGGGCATAGATGTCCCAGGACAGGGCATAGAGCTTCGAGCCGTCCTTGGCGAACGCGAGAACGGCGGTCCGCCGCGGCGCCTTGAACGTGCGCACGGGCGCCGCGTTGATCCCGCCCGCGGTGTCGTAGACGGCGATATAGGTATCCTGCACCTCGAACTCGCCGGGGTGGAGACGGACAGGGGAGAGGAACACGTAGAGTTCCTTGCCGTCCGGGCTGATCTCCATGCCGAACATCGCCTTGACGCGCATGTCACCGATCGAAAAGTTGGCGCGGAACACCTCCTCGCCGGTATCGAGGTCGATGCCGCTGACGCTTTCCCAGCGGTTGACGATGGCATACGCCACCTTGCCATCGGGTGCTGCGGCGATGGTCAACGGACCCGGCGCCGCATCGGGGATGGTGTAGGCGCGTTCGACCGTGCGCGCCGCGGGATCGATCAGGAACAACTGGTCGGGTTTGGCGCCGGTGAGCAGATACTCCTTGGCGGCCACGTCGGCGGACCATCCGACGGCGGCCGACCAGCCGACCGCGATGGCGATGGCCATGCGCCCAAGGTACGTCATCCTTCTGTTCCTTCCCTTCTCAAGCCGGCCCTTGCTCCAGCCGGGCCTCCCCGGCGTTCCGGGCCGCTGCCTTATTTTTTCGGGAACACGGCCTGCAACAACCGCCAGTCGCGTTGCGCCGAGTCGGCGCCCTCGCCCCAGTCCGGATAGGTGTTCAGGGTGTCCGGCACCTGGGCCGGCCACCAGCACGGATCGGAGCAGCCGTAGAGGTCGGCCTCCATCGGCTGGCACAACGCGGCGACGCTGCCGAACGGGTCGACCTCCCAGCCTGGATCCAGCGTGCTGGCGCATCCGGCGACCACCTGCATGGCCAGCACTTCGTCCACGTGGCCGTCCTCGGCCGCCTTGTCGACGACCTCGGCCTTCTTGTTGATCGGCTTGATGTGCTTCATCAATGTGCCCTCCGCGGCGCCACGTGCCGCTCGAAGAAACCCGGGTTGTCCGCGGCGATGGCGGCATACGTGCTGATCCCGAAATCCACCCAGTCGCGCATCAACTCGCAATAATGATAGGTGGGTTGCAGCGGATCGGCGAACCGGGCATAGGATTCGTGATAGCAGCCACCGGCACACAGGCCGCGAATGCGGCACGTGGCGCAGTCGCGTCCCGTCTTGTCCTGGGCGCGCGCCAGGAAATCCTCGAGGCGGACGCGGTCGACGCCGGTCGTCACGGTGCCGAAGGTCGTCAGATCCGAGCCCAGGAAGCGGTGGCACAGATTGAGGTCGCCGCGGCTGTCGACGGCGAGCATGGCATGACCGGCGCCGCAGGGCAGCGCCTTGTTGGTGCCCAGGTGCAGGTCGCTCATCAACTGGTGCATGTTGGCGAAACCGGTGTTCTCGTCGCGCAGCGCCGCCGCGAGGTAGCGGCGTCCGAGCCGCTTCAGTCCGGCGAACACGCTGGCCGTCTCCGCATCGCTCAGATTGAAGGCGGCCATCTGTCCCGACGTGACCGGCGAGAACCCGACCTCGAAGAAGCCGAGGTCGTCGCGCAGGTGCTCGTGGATCCGGACCACGTCGGTCACGCCCGAGGTCAGCGTCACCCGGGCGCCGACCGGGCGCGCGTGGTAGCGCGCCAGCAGCATCCGCGCCTTCGCCGCCACCGTCGCGTGGGTGCCCTTGCCGCCGATGGTCTTGCGGTTCCGGTCATGCATGGCCGCCGGGCCGTCCATGCTGACGGTGAGGCCGAAGCGATGGGCAGCGAAATAGTCGACGCGCTCCTCGGTCAACAGGGTGCCGTTGGTGGTCAGCGAGAAGTCGATGGTCTTGCCGGCCTCGGCCCCCCGGCGTTCGGCGTACGCGACCACCTGGCGGATCAGCGGCATGTTGGTCAGCGGCTCGCCGCCGAAGAAGACGACGTTGACCCGCCGGCGCGCGCCGGCCTGCGCCAGCAGCAGGTCGACCGCGCGGGCGGCGGTCTCGAAGTCCATGCGGTCGCCCTTGTCGGGCGTCGTCAGGTCTTCCTTGTAGCAGTACGTGCAGCTCAGGTTGCAGCCGGTGTTGACGCTGAGTACGATGGTGCTGAGGGGGGTGTCGGTCCCCCAGACGCGCGCCGGAATCCGTGCCGCCGGAATCCTTGCTCCCGGATGCGCTGCCGGCGCGGCGCCGCCGATGATGTCGAGCCGCAGGAACTCGTCCAGCGTTTCCACCACCGCTTCGGGCGGGAAACGGCCGTCGAAACGCTCGCGGATGTCCGCTTCCTCAACCTCGGCCCGCTCGCGAAACAGGTCCAGCACCGCCGCGCCGACGGCGTCGACCTCGAACAGGCCGGTCGTCGGCGGGTGGAACAGCAGCCGGCGGCCGTCCTCGAGCCGGATCTCGTGCGCATTGGGGGCGAGTAGCTGCAACGGCACGTCCCTGTCCTCCCTGTGTCGGCCCGGCTCCGGCCCGCCTTTCTGCTCAGCGGATCGGTGGATCGACCCAGCGCTGCACGGTCACGATCAGGTGCCCGGTGCCCTCGACCGTCCGATCGCCATCCGTGACGGTCGCCTTCACCGCCAGGTCGCCGACGTTGTTGGTGCCGAACTTGCGCTCCGGGTTCGGTCCCGCCACTGCCGGCACGAACAGGCCATCCGGCTGCATGTCACCGGCGAAGTCCGTGTCTTTCATGGCGGCGGCCGTCTCATTGAAATTGTCCACCGACCAGGTGGCGGGCATCACGCCGAGCCGGACATCGTCCGCCGTGCCCGCCTCGCCATCGGCGCCATTCAGGTAGGCGACGGCGACGAACTGGGCGGCGACCGGCGGCACCGGCCCGCCACCGACCCGGGCGATGCCGTATTCGGGCTCGACCCGCACATGATCGATGGCCGCGTAGACGGCAAACAGGTCCCGCGCCTCGGTCGTGCCGACGGTGACTTTGCGCGCGCCCGGCGGCGACATGCCGGCGGACGCCTCGGCCAGCACCCGGACGCTCGCGTCGTCCCTGGCAAGGACCCGGACGATCCGGACGCCGTCGCCGAGCGAGACGGTGCCGTCGAGGCCGGTGCCGTGCACCGTCACCTCGCCCAGGGAGCCGATACGCAGCGCGCCGGGCTCGACCATCAGGATCTCCCGGTGACCCTCCCGTTCACGCACCGCCCGGAAGTCGCCGCCGATCTCGTCGGCGTCTTCGAGGAACCAGCGACCGTCCAGGGCATTGCCGCCGTCGGAGACGGCGTAGACTTCCTGGATCTGCTCGTCGCCGAGCAGGACGCTGCCCCGCCACTCGAAGCCGCTGTAGAGGATCGAGGTTCCCGTTCCAAGGACCTCCGTGCCGTCGGCGAAGGTCAACGCGTACCGCACCGCATACCGATCGGCGCCTTCCGCCTCGATGGTCATCGCCCCGGCATACGCGCCTTGCCCCGGCCGGTGGCCGACCACCCGCCAGGTGCCGGAGAGGTCCGGCCGGGATGCGTTGGCCCACGCGGTCCAGTCCGGGGTCTCCAAGGGGAACAGGGCACCCAGGGTCTGCGGCACCTGTTGCGAGGCGATCTCCCACCAGTTGCGGTCCCGGCCGAGCGCCTGATACTCGATCGTCGGCCACTGCCCCATGTGGAAGTGGGCGAGCTTCTCCCATTCATCGGCATCGCGCCGTTGCAGTGCGACGCGGGCGTAGGTGTGGCACCGTGCGCACAGCGCCTCCAGGTCGCCGGCTTCGGGAATCGCCTCGATGACGTTGGGGCGTCGTTCCAGGATGTAGCGGAACGGCTGCGTCTCTTCCGGCGCCAGCCCCTGGCGGTCGGCCAGATGCTTGACCAGGAGCGCGCGATCATCCCGCGACAGCGCGACGCCGTGGGCGACCATCATCCGGACGAGGGTCATGTCCCACCCTTCCGGCGTCTTGCGCATCTCGCTGACCCGGCTCAGCCCGCCGTCGGGCAAGGGCGCGTGACAGGAGGCACAGCGGGCCGCGAGCAGCGCGTCCCCCGATGGCTCTTCAGCGAACGCCGCTCCGGCGCCGAACCCGACCCCGAACCCGAGCGGGGTCACCACGAAGACCGCTGCCAACAGCGGGCGCAACCAATAACGCTGGACCATGACCCCTCCCATGCATCACGGACCGGGCCTCTTCGGTCATTTCCGACCGTTAGGTCTTGATTCGCCTTGCGAGAACGGCTCGAAACGGTGCGCGGAAACGAAACAATCCGTCGCGAACGCGAGACTAGGCGGCCGCACCCGGCGCTGTCAAGCACGCCGCTCCGGTCGACCGCCGTCGCTGTCGGCGGGGTCGGGGCTCGCCCATGCCAGCAGTCCGCGCATGGACAGCCAGCGCATCGCCGTTTCGATCTGCTCCGGCGGCTTGTCGAACCGCGCCAGCGCGCCGGCCGCCGCGTCCTCCCAGGATGAGCCGAGCCGTCGCTCCAGCCAGCGGAGCAGCGGCACGACGGGGACATCGGCGATGCTCCACACGCCCCGCGGGTGATCGGGCGTGACCATCACCTCCCGTTCGACCACGAACCCCGCCTCGATCACCGGGCGCCGCGCGACGACCGGCGTCCTCTCCGGCGCCCTCTCGGCGGCCGCCGGA
>CAZBWP010000093.1:5650-8782 GCA_964495295.1 uncultured Rhodospirillaceae bacterium
TCGGCGGCCGCCGGACCGTCGTCGGGCCAGGTCCGTCGGTCGCGCCAGAACGGCTCGTCCGGCCAGCGCGCTTCCGCCGCATAAAAGGCGCGGCCGGCAGCACCATAGCGGGTGAACGTCTCCTCCGTCCGCTCGGCATGGAACCGCGCGGCGATGCCGGCGTCATCCGGCCGGGCCAGCATCGTGTGGATCACCGGGGCCGCGGCCAGCGCGCCGGCCAGCGCCGCGAACACCCCATGGCCGGACAACGGATCGACGGCGACCGCCGCATCGCCGACGCGGAGAAACCGCGCGCCGAGGGCCGGTCGGGTCAGCCACGGCGTGGCGTTGCGGGCGACCACCGGGGCCGCCGGCCGCGTGCCGCCCGACCAGTCGCCGGCGATCGCGAGCTCGGCCAGCAGCGCATCGAAGAACGCGGTCAGATCCTGGCGCTTCGGCACGCCGTCGCCCGCCGCGACCAGCAGTTGCACCAGCGCCGTGCCGTCGCCCGGCGCGATCAGCCAGGCCCAGCCGCGCCGGAACGACGCCACCGCCGAGCGGGGCCGGCAGAGCGTGTCGGTGCGTGGTTGGGCGAGCGCGATCGTTGCCGGGCCGGCGACGCGCACGCCCGGGCCGCGTGGCGCCTCTCGCCCGCGCGCCTCCACCAGGAAGCCGGCGGCGATCTCCGACGCCCGGCCGTCTTCGCCCTGGAGCGCGCAGCGCCAGCCGTTGGCCGCCGGCCGGGTCGCGGTCACCCGGCCGAACGCCACGGTCACGCCGGCGGCCGCGGCATCGGCGAGCAACGCCGCGTCGAAGGCCTGCCGAACCACCAGGTGCTCGCGGTTGCGCGATGAGGTTTCGCCGTTCCACGTCGCCTGCCGCGCGACGGTGGCGCCGATGGCGTCCAGTCCGTGCTGGCAGCCGAGCCCGCGGAGCGCTTCCAGGACCCGGTCGGAGACGCCTTCGCAGGCGACGCGGCGGCGGCGGCTGGCGATGAGCGTTACGTCGTATCCCGCCTCGGCCAGGCGCTTGGCGGCGACGCAGCCCGCCGGGCCGCCGCCGACCACGGCGATTCCGGCGCCAGATCGGGGCATCGATCGGGGCATGGCGACGGCGCTCACCGGGCGCTCCCGATGGGCCCGGATGGCCCGATAGGCTCGCGTGGGACGATCACGTGCGGCACCGGCGTCTCCGAAAGGCCCGAGGACCATCCGGCAAGGTGCATCGGGCCGCGCCCGGTGTCCAGCCGCCGGCGGGTACGCCGCCCCCATCGACCTGCCTCGATGCGGTAACCGGGACCAGCGGCAGGGGTTGAAATGCTTCAGGCGTCATTTCACAATACATCCCGATAGGGAGGGCAAACACCATGGTCAGTCGCATTTACCAGTACGGGCTGCGCGCGCCCACCGACTGGGCGGACGACATGGACGCCCACTTCTTCTTTCAATGGAGAACCTACAACGACATCATCGCGCTTTACCGGCAGGCGCGGGAGGACGAAAGGGCCTTCGTCCGCGCCCAGGACCCGCGCCTCGATGACCTGGAACGCCGCCACGACGGCCTGTTCGAGGACATGAAGGCGGCCCGCGCGGCCGACGATCGGGAGCGCCATGCGGCCATCAAGCGCGAGATCGAGCGGCTATATCAGGAGGAGATCAAGCCAATCCGACAAGGCGTCTATCGCTCTTCCGCCTGCAGAGACTGGCAGAAGCGCCGAAAGGACGACGTCAAGGCTGCCGTAAAAGCGCTTTCCAACGAGGTGGACGAGAGCGGGCTGACACGCGCCAAGCGTCTGCATTGGGGCACCCTCAACGAACTCAAAAAACGCGCGAGACAGGCCGACACTACGACGTTCGCGACCCCCTACAAGCCCCGGTTCCGGCGGTTGGCGGAGATGCCGCTCGGCGTCTATCAGCAGATCCAGAAGGGCACCAGCAAGGATGGCGAGGGTTTGACCGTGGCAGAGTTGGAGGGCGGTGCGCACAGCCAAGTCGCCATGCTTCCGGGTGCGCAGGACCGATTCCGCATTCTGAAGGTCAAGGCGTATGGCGAGCGGTATCTGCACTTTCCCATGGTGTATCACCGCCCGCTGCCGGCCGAGGCCCGGATCAAGGAGGTGCACGTCATCCGCACGCGGGTCGCCCGCAAGCCGCGCTGGCGCGTCAACTTCATCCTGGCGGGCCTGCCCGAGCCCCAAGAGGGCGTCTCCGATGGCGGCGCGATCGGCATCGATATCGGCTGGTACCGTCAGGATGACCTGACGCGCCGCGTCCTGATCCCGCGCAGCAGCCTGCCGGACTGGTCCCTGCCCGTGGAACTGCTCCAGGAGATCGCCGAGGTCGAACGCACGCTGGAGCACGTCGAAGCGTTGCAGAGCCGGCGCGACAAGCTGCTGGACGACATTCTGGCGATGATCAAGAGCGTGACCCTGAGCGACGCCCCCGAGGCCATCGCGGAGCGTTGGGTGTCGCTGCGACGAGGCCGCCGCCCGGCCGCGGCGAAGGTTGCCGCGATGGTCCTGCGGTGGCGCCGCGAGTATCCTGACTATCAGCCGGAGCGTCTTGGGGAGTTGGAGGCGTGGCGCCACGCCGATGCCCAACTGTACGAGCCGCTGAGCCATCTGCGTGACAAGGCCATCGCCCGGCGGAAGGACGCGTACCGCAACATCGCCCGCCTGATCGTCGACAGCCACTCGGTCATCGCCATCGAGAAGTTCGACCTCCGCCGGGTCGCCGCCGTGAAGGACATGCGGACCGGCAAGCACAATACCTTGGGCGCGACGGCCCGCGCCGGGCGCGTTCGCGTCGCCCTCTCGGAGTTCCGCGATACCTTGAAGTGGATGGCGAATGATGCCGGCGTCACGCTTGTCGAGGTGGTCGGCAAGACGACGCAGACCTGTTCGGAGTGTGGCGCCGTCAACAAGCTCGTCGACCCCAAATCCCGGGAATATTCATGTGCGTCGTGCGGCGTGATCCAGGATCGTGACGATAACGCCGCGCGGAACCTGTTGCGGGTGGCGTGCGAGCGCTCCGGTGGCGCGCAGGACTCGGGTGAGCAAAATCAAAGAGTTAGGCGACGCGGATGGGGCTGGAATCGGCAGCGCTCGCAAACCGAGCCGAAAGCCGTTTTGTTTCGGGCTGATAAGGGGTAGCC
>CAZBWP010000094.1:0-6956 GCA_964495295.1 uncultured Rhodospirillaceae bacterium
GAGTGCGAGTTCGTGACGCAGGACTGGGACGGCATCATCCCGGGGCTGCTGGCGCGGAAGTACGACGCCATCGTCGCCAGCATGTCGATCACCGAGGAACGGCAGCGCGCGGTGGCCTTCACCAACCCCTATTACACCAACAAACTGCGCTTCGTCGCACGGGACGGGGCGTACGCCGATCCGCGACAGGTCGACGGCCTGATCATCGGCGCCCAGCGTGCGACCATCGCCGCCCAGTGGCTCGAGGACAACCTCGCGCATCGCGTCGACATCCGCCTCTATGACACGCAGGAGAATGCGTTCCTCGACCTCGCCACCGGCCGCGTGAACGCGGTCCTTTCGGATTTCCTTCCGGCGTACAACTGGCTCGCAACGAAGGACGGTGAAGGCTTTACGCTGGCCGGCAACGAAGTGGACATCGACGACAAGATCGGCATCGCCGTGCGCAAGGAGGATGCGGCACTGCGCGACCGCCTCAACGCGGCGCTGGCGGCGATCGTCGCCAACGGCACGTATGCGGAGATCAACAAGAAATACTTCCCCTTCAGCATCTACTGATGGGGAGCGGACCGACGCTGAGCACGGCCGCCGCAGGTGGCGCGGCGGCCACGGCGCCGGCGGCGCTGGAGATCGAGGACATCCACAAGCGCTTCGACTCCATCGAAGTGCTGAAGGGGATCTCGCTCTCCGCGCACCGCGGCGACGTCATCTCGATCATCGGCGCCAGCGGCTCCGGCAAGAGCACGCTGTTGCGGTGCATCAACCTGCTCGAGGCGCCGGAGCGGGGGCGCATTCGCGTCGGCGGTGAGCAGATCGTGCTGAAATCGTCGCGCGGTGGCGGTCTGGTCGCCGGCAACCAGAAGCAGATCGCGCGACTGAGGTCGCGTATCGGTTTCGTCTTTCAGAGCTTCAATCTCTGGTCGCACATGACGATCCTCGAAAACGTCATCGAGGCGCCGATCCACGTCCTGAGGGTGCCGCGCCGCGAGGCCGTGGCGCGCGGCGAGGCACTGCTCGCCAAGGTCGGCATCGTCGAAAAGCGCGACCTCTATCCGAGCCAGCTCTCCGGCGGCCAGCAGCAGCGCGCCGCCATCGCCCGGGCGCTGGCCATGGAACCCGAGGTCATGCTGTTCGACGAACCGACGTCGGCGCTCGACCCTGAACTGGTGGGCGAGGTGCTCACCGTCATGCGGACGCTCGCCGAGGAAGGGCGGACGATGCTGGTGGTCACCCACGAGATGCGGTTCGCCCGCGACGTCTCCTCCGAGGTGGTGTTCCTGCATGAGGGACGGATCCTGGAGCAGGGCCCGCCGTCGCAGGTGTTCACCAACCCGTCGACGGATCGCTGCCGACAGTTCCTCGCCAGCCATCTGTGATGCGGGCGCGATGATCGACCTGCACGGTTTCAGCCATTCGCTGCTGCTGGGTGCCAGCGTGACCGTGCTGCTCGCCGTCGCGTCCCTCGGCGTTGGCCTGGTGCTCGGCCTGCTCGGCGCCGGTGCCAAGCTCTCGGGGATCGGCGTCCTCAAGGCGATCGGTGAGACCTATACGACGGTGGTGCGCGGCCTGCCGGAGTTGCTGGTGGTGCTGATCATCTATTTCGGATCGTCGGGTGTCCTGACCAGCATTGCCGCCTGGTTCGGCCACGACGGCTTCGTCGAGTTGGGACCATTCGCCGCGGGTGTCATCGCCCTCGGGCTGACCTTCGGCGCCTATGCCACCGAGGTGTTCCGCGGCGCCATCCTCGCCATTCCGAAGGGGCAGATCGAGGCCGCGCGCGCCTTCGGCATGGGCCGGCGGCTGGCCTTCCGGCGGGTGATGCTGCCGCAGGTCTGGCGCGTGGCGCTGCCCGGCCTCGGCAACCTGTTCCTGGTGTTGCTGAAGGACACCTCGCTGGTGTCGGTGATCGGTCTCGAGGAGCTGATGCGCAAGTCGCAGATCGCCGTCGGCTTCACCAAGGAGCCGTTCACCTTTTATGTGGTTGCCGCGGTGCTCTACCTGCTGATGACCGTCGTCGCCTCGACCGCCGTGCACTGGGCCGAGCGGCGGGCGGCGCGCGGCCTGCCGCGCGCGCGGGCTTAGGCGGGCATCGGCGCATGGATTTTCAGGTCATCATCGACCATCTGCCGCGGCTGCTCACCGCCACGCTGACCACCGTCGAGCTGGTGGTGGTGTCGCTGCTGGTGGGCGCCGTGATCGCCGTGCCGCTGGCGCTGATGCGGGTTTCGCCGGCGCCCTGGCTGAACGTGCCGGCGTATGGCTACATCTTCTTTTTCCGTGGCACGCCGCTGCTCGTGCAGATCTTTCTCATCTACTACGGCCTCGGGCAGTTCGTGACGGTGCGGGAGAGCATTCTCTGGCCGGTGCTGCGTGAACCGTACTGGTGCGCGATCATCGCGTTCTCGCTCAACACCGCCGCCTACACGGCGGAGATCCTGCGTGGCGCCATTCTCGCCGTGCCGGCCGGGGAGGTGGAAGCGACGAAGGCGTTCGGCATGTCGAAGGCGCTGGCCTATCGCCGGATCATCCTGCCGCGGGCGTTCCGCATCGCGCTGCCGGCCTACGGCAACGAGATCATCCTCATGCTCAAGGGCAGCGCATTGGCCAGCACCATCACGCTGCTCGACCTGACGGGCATGGCGCGGACGATCATCGCCCGCACCTACACGCCGGTGGAAATCTTCCTCGCCGCCGGAGTCATCTACCTGATTTTGACGTTCGTGTTCACTCGCGCTTGGGCGTTGCTGGAGCGGCGGCTGTCGGGGCACCTGGCGGCCCAGCGCTGACGACCTCCCCGGCAAGCGGCACGTGCGGCGCCACATGGCGCGGCAGCAGCCCGGTGAGCCTGGGGTCGTCGATCCAGAAGCCTTCCGTTGCGTACGGCCGGAACCCCATGCGCCGGTAGAAGGCCAGCGCCCCCGGATGATCCTCGGTGCAGGTGTGCAGCCAGACGCGACGTGGCGCGCCGCGCCAGGCGATGCCGAGGGTTCGTGCCATCAGCCAGCGCGCCCAGCCCCGGCCGATGAACGCCGAAACCAGCCCGAAGTGGACGATCTCCACCTCTCCAGGCTGTCGTCGATCCAGTTCGGCGAACCCGGCAAGCGCGCCGCCGACGTCGAGACGGCAAACCTCGACGACGGGATGGCTGAGAACGGTCCCGAGCAGGTCATCGGGCACGAGCAGACGTTCAAACCACATCCACGGCTCGCCGACGGCGCGGTAGAGCGCCCGGTAGTCGGCAACGCCCATCCCGGTCACCTGCGTCAGCGTCGGCTCTGCCTCCCCGGCGGGCGGCGGCGGTGGTGCGAGCACGTCCGGGCTCGGGTCGGCCATCTCCAGATAGGTGACCACCGACCACAGCTTGCCGGCCGGCGCCGCATCGCCGCTCATATCGTATCGAAGAAGCGGACGGCCTCGCCAGCCGGGTCGCCGAGCAGGGTCCCCTCACGCATCACCGGGCGGCCGTTGATCACCGTCATCACCGGCCAGCCGGTGACCGACATGCCGTCGAACGGTGTCCAGCCGCAGCGGCTGGCCATCCCGAGGTGGGTGATCATCCGCTTTTCCCGCAAATCGACGATGGTGAAGTCGGCCCGATAGCCCGGCACGATGCGGCCACGGCCGACCGCGCCGTAGATGCGGGCCGGCCCGTCGCACAAGAGGTCGACCAGCCGCTCCAGCGTCAGCCGCCCCTTCGCAACGTGGTCCAGCATCACCGGAACCATGGTCTGCACGCCGGGCATGCCCGACGGGCTCTGGGGATAGGGCCGCTTCTTCTCCTCCCGCGTATGCGGGGCGTGGTCGGACCCGAGACAATCGACGAGGCCGCTCCGGACCGCCGCCCACAAAGCCTCGCGATGTTCGGTGCTTCGGATCGGCGGGTTCATCTGTGCAAACGCGTCGAGATCGCGGTAGCAATCGGGCGCGGCCAGGGTCAGGTGCTGCGGCGTCACCTCGATGGTCGCGAGGTCGTGGTGCTCGGTGAGGAACGCCATTTCCTCGGCGGTGGTGGTGTGCAGCACATGGACGCGTCGACCGACGCCCTCGGCCAGCGCGATCAGCCGCTGCGTCGCCCGCAACGCCGTCTCCACGTCCCGCCACACCGGATGCTGGTCGCAGTCGGCCCCGCCCTGGACGATGGCGAAGCGTTCCTTGAGGCGCCGCTCGTCCTCGCAGTGCACGGCGACCCGCCGCTGGCCGTTGGCGAGCACGCGCAGCAGATCGGCGTCGTTTTCCACGAGCAGGGAGCCGGTGGAGCTGCCCATGAACACCTTGACGCCGACGCAGCCGGGCAACCGCTCCAGCTCGGCCAGATCCTCCGCGTTATCGGCAGTCGCTCCCATGAAGAACGCCATGTCGACCCAGGCCCGGCCCTTGGCGCGCCGGCACTTGTCGGCAAGGTCGGCGGCGCTCACAGTCGACGGTTTGGTGTTGGGCATCTCGAACACCGCGGTGACACCGCCGAGGGCGGCGGCGGCGGTGCCGGTGCCGAAGTCCTCCTTGTGCTCCAGGCCCGGTTCGCGGAAATGCACCTGGGAATCGATGACGCCCGGCAGGACGTGCAGGCCGCCACACGAAACGGCGGTTTCTGCATCGGCGCCAGCGAGGTCGCCGATCACCGCGATCCGCCCGTTGCGGACGCCGATGTCGGCCGTCGCGGTCACGCCCGGCATCACGCAGACGCCACCCTTCAGAATCAGATCGTAGTGCGCAGCCACGTCGTTCGCTCCGGCGTCGACCCTGGAAGATCCCACCCTTATAGGCCGGAGGCCGATCCGCCGCCAGCCGCCGATGACCTGGCCGCGCACGGCCCGGCCGGCCTCGGCGGCACGTGACAAGACGCTCGCGGTCTGCTAACTGGTATTTGCTAACGCGTTCTTGAGAAACGACAATACCGGTGGAGGCCAGGGCGGCCGGCGGGGCCGCCCTGCGGCGTCGGCGAAGACACGGAAGCGCCCGGGTCCATGGACATCTATCTGCCGATCGCCGAGGTTTCGGTCAACGTGATCGTGATCCTCGGGCTGGGTGGCGCGGTCGGCTTCCTGTCCGGGCTGTTCGGGGTCGGCGGCGGCTTCCTGATGACGCCGATGCTGATTTTCATCGGCATTCCCCCGGCCGTCGCCGTGGCGACGGAAGCCAACCAGATCGTTGCGTCGTCCGTCTCCGGCGTGCTCGCGCACTGGCGGCGCGGCAACGTCGACGTGCGCATGGGCTTGATTCTGCTGATCGGCGGCTTCGCCGGGTCCAGCATCGGCGTCTGGCTGTTCACCCTGCTGCGCGGCATCGGGCAGGTCGACTTGGTGATCCGCCTGTCGTTCGTCATCTTTCTCGGCATCATCGGTCTCCTGATGTTCGCCGAGAGCCTGCACGCCATGATCGGGCGGCGCCGGGGCAAGCCGGCGACAGCATCGGCCGCCCGCAGTTGGCGCGACGTCCTGCCGCTGAAGCTGCGGTTTCGGCGCTCGCGCCTCTACATCAGTGCGCTGCTGCCGGTCTCCATCGGCTTCATCGTTGGCGTGCTCTCGGCGATCATGGGCGTCGGCGGCGGCTTCATCATGGTGCCGGCGATGATCTACATCCTCGGCATGCCGACGGCGGTGGTCGTTGGCACCTCGCTGTTTCAGATCATCTTCGTCACGGCCAACGTCACCATGCTTCAGGCGGTCACCAACCAGACCGTCGACGTGGTGCTGGCGCTGCTGCTGCTGGTCGGCGGTGTGATCGGGGCGCAGTTCGGCGTCCGCGCCAACGCCCTGCTGCGTGGCGATCAACTTCGCATCCTCCTGGCACTGCTGGTTCTAGGGGTCTGCGCGCGCCTGGTCTTCGACCTGGTGGCGATGCCGTCCGATCTCTACAGCGTGGGTGAGGTGTTCAGGCATTGACCCGCATGCGATTCCTTGTTGTCGCCTGTTTCCTCGGCGCCCTGGCGCTGGCCGTGCCGCGCCACGCCGCCGCCGCCGAACTGGTCGCCGACCTGTCCAACAGCCTGGTGGCGATCACCACCGGCTTTACCGGCACCGACGTGCTGCTGTTCGGCACCATCGACGGCAGCGGCGAGGTGGTGGTCGTCGTCCATGGGCCGCGCACCGACAAGGTCGTGCGCCGCAAGGAACGAGTCGCCGGGATCTGGGTCAATCGCGCCGGCATGGTCTTCCGCGACGTGCCGGGCCTCTATGCCTTGGCGTCCACCGCGCCGATCGCCGACGTCGTCAGTCCCGGCGCCGCCGCCCGCCTGGAGATCGGCGCCGAAAATCTGCGGGTTTTGCCGCCGGAGGGCGCCGAGTTGCAACAGGTGACGGAGTTCAAGTCGGCGCTTATTCGCTCCATGGAAAACGCGAGCCTTTTCACCGCCCGGCCCGAACCGATCCGGTTCCTCGGCCCGCGGCGGCTGTTTCGCACCGACCTGCGGGTCCCGGCCAGCGCGCCGACGGGGATCTACACCGTTTCCGTCTATCTCTTCCGCGACGGCGACGTCGTCGGGGCCGAGGTCACGCCGTTGTTCGTCAGCAAGATCGGCTTCGAGGCGCGCGTCTTCGACTTCGCCCACAACTACCCAGTTGCCTATGGTGTCCTTGCCATCTTGATCGCTGGAGTGGCAGGATGGCTGGCCAGCGTCGTATTCCGGAAGGGCTGAACGCGGTAGCGGTGATGGGCGAAGACGGAGCCACCCCAGTCGATCCGGAGCAGAAGGCGGGCGAAAAGCGAACCTTCCTCTGCGTCGTCGACGAAACCGAAGAGTTGCATCAGGCTCTGCGCTTCGCCTGCCGTCGGGCGAAGGCAACGAGCGGCCGGGTCGCGCTGCTCTATGTCATCGAGCCGGTGGAGTTCCAGCATTGGATGGCCGTCGGCCACCTGATGGAAGAGGAGCGGCGCGAGCAGGCCGAGGAGATGCTGCAAGTCGTCGCGGCGGTCGTGCAGCGGCTGTCCGGCGCCATGCCGGCGGTCTACATCCGCGA
>CAZBWP010000094.1:7056-8746 GCA_964495295.1 uncultured Rhodospirillaceae bacterium
TCGCCCAGGCGGGCGAAATCGGCGGAGAGGATCGACGGCGCGATCTTGACGGTGCCTGTCCTCAGAGGTGGCATCGGCTGGCGCGGGCTCAACTCACCACGTCGATGCTGGGACGCGGCGCCGGACGGCGGAGGGTGTGCCGGCGGCGCGCGACCGCCTCCCTGGTCTTGAGCACCACGTTCTCCGGCGTGATGCCGAAGTACTGGAACAGCACCGGCCCCGGGGCCGAGAGGCTGAAGTCCTTCAGGCCGACGAACACGCCATGGTCGCCGATGTACTTGTCCCAACCGGGCGAGATCGCGGCCTCGATGGCGACGCGCACACCGTTCGGCCAGGTCGGACCGAGCACCTCACGGCGATACTTCTCGGGCTGCATTTCGAACAGCTCCCAGCACGGCATGGACACCACGGCGGTCGGCACGCCCTCGGCCTGCAACTGCTCCCGCGCCGCGACGGCCAGATGCACCTCGGAGCCGGTGGCGAAGAGCGTGACCTCGCGCTCGCCGCCCTCCGCGTCCTGCAGCACATAGGCGCCGCGCGCCGACAGGTTGACACTCTCGTGCTCGGTTCGCACCGCCGGCACCGCCTGCCGCGTCAGCACAAGGCACGAAGGCATGTCGAACTCGGTGAGCGCGATGATCCAGCACTCGAAGGTCTCGACCGCGTCGGCCGGCCGGAAGACGAGCAGGTTCGGCATGACGCGCAGGCCGGCGATGGTCTCCGACGGGTGGTGCGTCGGGCCGTCTTCGCCAACGCCGATGGAGTCGTGCGTCAGCACATAGATGACCCGCTGCTTCATCAGCGCCGACATCCGGATGGCGCCACGCATATAGTCGGCGAAGACCAGGAAGGTCCCACCGTACGGGATGAACCCGCCGTGCAGGGCGAGGCCGTTCATCATCGCGGCCATGGCGTGTTCGCGCACACCATAGTGGATGTAGCGACCGGCGTAGTCGCCGGGGCCGATCGGCTGGGTGCTGCCGGTTTGCGTGAACACCGACTCCGACAGATCGGCCGAGCCGCCGATCAGTTCGGGAAAGTTCTCGGTCAGGATCTCCAGGGCCTGCCCGGAGGCCTTGCGGGTCGCCCACGTCGGGCGCTCGTCGGCCAGTCGGCGCTTGAACTCGGTCAGGGGCGTTTGCCAACCCGGCGCCAGGCGACCGGCGCTGGTCCGCTTGAACTCCGCCTGCTTCTCCGCGCAGAGGGCGGCGAAGCGCGCCTCCCAGGCAACCCGGTCGGCGCGACCGCGGCCGCCGATCCGGCGCCAGGCCGCCAGAATGTGCTCCGGCACCACGAACGGCGGATGCGTCCAGCCGAGGGTCTCGCGCACCCTTGCCACCTCGTCCTCGCCGAGTGGTGCGCCGTGCGTCGCCGCCGTTCCCTGCTTGGTCGGTGCGCCATGGCCGATGATCGTCCGGCAGGCGATCAGCGAGGGTTTGTCGGACAGCCGGGCCTTGGCGATCGCGGCGGCCACGGCCTCAACATCATCACCATCGACGGCTTCGGCATCCCAGCCGCAGGCTTCGAAGCGGGCGATCTGGTTGTCGCCGGTGGACAGCGACGTCGGGCCGTCGATGCTGATCTGGTTGTCGTCCCACAGCACGATCAGCTTGTGCAGGCGCAGATGGCCGGCAAGGGAGATGGCTTCCTGGCTCAATCCCTCCATCAGGCAGCCGTCGCCGACGATGCA
>CAZBWP010000095.1:0-4626 GCA_964495295.1 uncultured Rhodospirillaceae bacterium
TCTTAGGAAAGGATAAACAAATGAGCACTCGATGCGATTTCGATGGTTGCGACATCTCCGGCCGGTCGATGGCGGCTGTCCCAGGTCCGCACGGCATCCTCGGCACGAAAGGGTTTTTTGTGCAGATCCTGGACGCCCTCTGGGCGTGGCAGGAGCGGGCGGCGGCGCGACGCGCGCTGGCCAGGCTGGATGACCGCATGCTCAGCGACATCGGCGTCGACCGCGCCACCGCGGACGACGAGATCAACAAGCCGTTCTGGCGGGCCTGACGCTTTCGGAGTCGGCGTGGACTGAGGCTCAGGCCGCGCCGTCCCCGAACACGCGGGCGAAGATCGTGTCCACGTGGCGGGTGAAGGTGGCGGGATCGAAGAGCTTCGATAGCGCTTGGCCGCCAAGCGCCCTGGTCACCTGCTCATCCTGCCGAAGCAGGTCGAGGAACGTCGCTTCCCCCGCCCAGACGCGCATGGCGTTGTTCTGAACGATCCGGTAGGCATTCTCGCGGCTGACACCCGCCTGAGTCAGGGCGAGCAGGACCTGTTGTGAATAGATGAGGCCACGCAGGCGATCCAGGTTGGCCTGCATGGCGTCCGCATGGACGACCAGCCGATCGACGACGCCGGCGAGCCGCGCCAGGGCGAAATCCAGGGTGATCGTCGCATCCGGTGCAATCATCCGCTCCACCGACGAATGCGAGATGTCGCGCTCGTGCCAGAGTGCGACGTTTTCCAGTGCCGGCACGACGGCGGCGCGGACGACGCGGGCGAGGCCGGTCAGGTTCTCGGTGAGGATCGGGTTGCGTTTGTGGGGCATCGCCGACGAGCCCTTCTGGCCGGGAGCGAAGTACTCCTCGGCCTCAAGCACCTCGGTGCGCTGCAGGTGGCGGATCTCGACGGCGAGCCGCTCGACGGCGCTGGCGGCAACCGCCAGCGCCGCGAAAAACGCCGCGTGGCGGTCGCGCGGGATCACCTGCGTCGAGATCGGCTCGACCTCGAGGCCCATGGCCGCCGCCACATGCCGTTCGACCGCCGGATCGATGGTGGCATAGGTGCCGACGGCGCCGGAGATGGCACAGGTGGCAATCTCGGCACGCGCCGTCTCCAGGCGGCGCCGGTTGCGCTGCCATTCGGCGTGGAAGCCGGCGAGCTTCAAGCCGAAGGTCGTCGGCTCCGCGTGAATCCCGTGGCTGCGGCCGATGCAGGGCGTGTTCCTGTGCTCCATCGCCCGGCGCCTGAGTGCCGCGAGCAGGGCATCGACGTCGGCGATCAGGATGTCGGCGGCGCGCGTCAACTGCACCGCGAAGCAGGTGTCGAGGACGTCCGACGAGGTCATCCCCTGGTGGACGAAACGCGCTTCGGGGCCGACATTCTCGGCGAGGTTGGTGAGAAAGGCGATGACGTCATGCCGCGTTTCCAACTCGATCGCATCGATGCGGTCGATCTGGAAGGCGCCGCGGGCGCGCACGGCGGCGGCCGCTTCGGCGGGAATCACCCCGAGCGCCGCCTGGGCGTCGCAGGCGTGCGTCTCGATCTCCAGCCAGATCCGGAACCGGGTTTCGGGCTCCCAGATTGCGGTCATCTCCGGGCGGCTGTAACGCGGGATCATGCTGGTCTCTCCTGGGCCGGCGGGGGTGGCGGACGCGGGGCTGGCGCTCATCTGTAGAAGCGCGCTAGTTTTAGGTCGGACAGGCAGGTGCCGTCACCCATGATCGATCCGCCCACCGCCGCGGCGTCATCCGCTTGGCCGATCCACATCCCGCTCGTCGATCTGGGGCGTGCCCCGCCGCCGGCACTGCTCGACCACGTAGCCGATCGGGTGCAGGTGATTCTCGCCGAAAGCCGCCGCCACTACGGCCTCCTGGCGCTCAGGCTGGGCGATGCCGGCGTCCGCCGCTGGCTCGCCCGCAACGCCAATCCCTACCGGCACGAAATCGCGGAGGTCGCCCGGCGCGTCGGCCACCCCGGCGCCTACCTGCTCAACTGCAGCTTCGAATGGAGTTGCACCGCCGGCGTCGGGCCGGGCGCTGGTGCCGGTGGCATGCGCATGCTGCGCACCCTCGACTGGATGATCGACGGTCTTGGCCGCACCGTGGTCGTCGTCCGGCGCGAAACCGCTGCTGGGGAGATCTTCGACGTCACTTGGCCGGGCCTCGTCGGCATGCTGACGGCAATGGCGCCCGGTCGCTTCTGCGCGGCCATCAACCAGCCGCCGCTGCCGCGCCGCACGGGGTCATGCTGGTTCGACTGGGCGATTTCCCGAACGGGCGTCTGGCGGCGCTCGGAATGGATGCCGACCCACCTGCTCAGGCGCGTGTTCGAGACCTGCCGCACCTACGCGGAGGCGAAGGCGGTGCTGTGCGACACGCCGGTCTGCGTCCCGGTGTTCTTCACCCTGGCCGGGATCGCGCCGGGAGACGGCTGTGTCATCGAACGGCGCGAGCATGCCGCCCGGGTGCACGAGGCGCCGGCGGCGATCAGCAACCACTGGCGCGCATTCGAGGTCTTCGGACACGACCGCGGTACCGACAGTGTCGGCCGGCTGGAGCAGATGTCGCGGCTGCTGGCCGCCGACACCGACGGGCTGGACTGGGTGACGCCGCCGATTCGCAACTGGCGGACCCGACTGGCCGTGGTCGCCGACGCAGCGGCGGCGCGGCTGATCGTTCAAGGCTTCGAGGCCGAAGGGCCGGTGACCCGGCCGTTCACTCTCGAGGAACCTCCGTTCGCCGATAGATCAGGTACCAGACCAGTGCCAGAACCTGCAGCATGAGGGCACCGGCGAACGCCGCGCGGTATCCCTCCGGGGCATAGCCGTCGCTCGCCGTCGGCGGCCACTGGTCGATGACCGCGCCGATCGCCCACTGGCCGGCAAACGCCAGCACGAACACCAGCACGTTCAAGCCGGTGTTGAGCCGACCGGCGAGGCGTGCCGGGAAGCGCTGCGAGAGGGCGGCATAGGGCAGGATGCCGCCGGTGCCGAAAAAACCGAAAGCCAGCCATGCCGGCAACGCCGTGCCCGGGACCTGCGCCACCAGCACCACCTGCGTGACCATGAACGCCACCATCGTGCCGACGGCGACGGTGAGCGGCGCGAGCCCGCCCCGGCCGACCCGGGCCGCCAGCCAGCCGAGGCTGAGAAAGCCCGCAACCATCGCGGCCGCGATCAACAACAGATGTTCGGCCACCGCCGGACGCGTGAGACCCGCGACATCGCGGAGCCACGGCCCGGCCCACAGCCCCTGGATCGCCAGAAACGACGCTTGCGACAGGACGCACAGCGGTGCCACGCGACGGAACAGGGGACTGGTGAAGACGACCGTGATGCCGCGCAGCTGCTGTTTGAGCGTCTCGCCCTGCGGCGCCGGAGGCCTCTCGGGCACCACCGTGTAGAGCAGGATCGCGACCAGCACCGTTGCCACCGCGAGCACCAGGAACACACCCCGCCAGTCGGTGATCTGCAGCGCCACCTCGACCGGCGCGGTCGCGGCCAGGGCGCCGAGACCCCCCGCCGCCATCTGACAGCCGTTGATGAACGGCAGCCGGTCGCGCGGGAACCACAGGACGAACGCCTTGAACGCCGCCATCAGGCAGGCCGAGACGCCGAAGCCGATGATCGCCCGGCCGACGATCAGCCCGGTTCGCGACTCGGCCAATGCGAACACGGCCGCACCGGCGGCGGCGAAGATGAGCAACGCAGACTCGGTGCGGCGCGGCCCGACGCGATCCAGAAAGACCCCGAGCGGCAACTGGGCGACGGCGAAGGTCAGGAAATAGGTGCTGGTGAGCAGCCCCAGGGCGGTGGCGTCGAGCCCGAGATCGCTCACCAGATCGGGCGCGATGACGGCGTTAACGACACGGTAGAGGTAGGACAGGAAATATCCGACGGCGAACGGCACGAAGACCCGCGCCAACAGCCAGCGGTTTTGGCGGTCAGGCGGCGCCATCGTGTCCACCGCCCTTACGGCAACACTCTGCTCCGGGGAGTCGCCGCGGCGGGTCCGCTGTCCTACATGACTTCACAGGCATTGGGGGGCCTGCCCGTCGAGGTGTCTTCTCGCGCCGAAACCGCTGAGCCGGTATGATCGACCGTGCCGCACGTCCTGGCACGCGAGTCTTGGGTGGATCGATTGAGAGTGCGACGACCGTTCACGGTGCTGCAGCGCCTGAAGCGCTTGACCCACCTCAAGCTGGTGGTGCCGTTGCTGCGCAGCCAGCATCCTCCGGAGCATACCGCGCGGGCCGTGATGGTTGGGCTGTTCTGGGCCTTCACGCCGCTCATCGGGATTCAAATGTATCTGGTCGGCCTGACGTGGGCCCTCTGTCGCTGGCATCATCGATTCGGTTTCAGCCTGCTGATCGCCCTGGCGTGGACGTGGGTCACCAATGTCTTCACCATGCTGCCGATCTATTATGTTTTCTACATCGTCGGCCAGTTCATGCTGGGGAATCTCGGTGCCGCGGCCGGTTACGACAATTTCGTCCGGGCGTGGCAGGCGGCGCTCGATGCCGAGGGCGTGGTCGGGCCGCTGATCGCCTACGCCGAGGTCGTGGCAACGGAACAGGCGGTGCCGCTGGTCCTCGGCAGCATCCCGTTCAGCCTCGGCGGCGCGTGGCTCGGCTATCGCTGGTC
>CAZBWP010000095.1:4726-8639 GCA_964495295.1 uncultured Rhodospirillaceae bacterium
TCCATTTCGGTCGCAAGAAGCCGTTCCGTCGCCCGGATGGCGAGATCAACCGCCTGGGCGCGCACTTCCGCCAGGGCCGCACTTTCCGCCTGCCCGATGCGTTCCAGGGCAAGCTGCTCGCGCCGCTTGATCGACGCCTCCAACTCCACGGCCGCCTGTTCGGCCAGGCGATCGGCTTCGCGGCGCGCGTCCTCGATGATCGCCTCCGCTTCGTCCGCCGCTTCGCGCTGCTTGCGTTCGTAGGAAGCCAGCAACTCCTGCGCCTCGGCCTGCAGGCGCTGGGCCTCTTCGATCTGCGTCTTGATCCGATGGGCGCGATCATCGAGGGCGACCGTGATGACCTTGAAGGCGATGCGGCCGACCAGGGCAATGAACAGCAGAAAGCCGACGAACACCCAGAATTCGGCACCTTCCCAGAACGGCGGGTGTTCGGCCGCGTGTTCGGCTCCCTCGGCGGCGAGAGCCGCGGCGTGGGCGATCATGCTTCTGTTTCCCTACGGACGGAGGCGACGGCCGCCGTGGCGGATTTTTTCGTCACCTTGGTGCCCGTGAGGCGGAGGGCTGCGTCCGCCACGATGTCGGATGCCATGTCGGCGAGGCTTTTCGCCGCTTCGGCCCGTTGCCCGGTGATCCGCGTCTCGGCTTTTGCCGCCTCGGCGCCGAGGCGCTCGGCGAGGACGGCGTGGCGCTCGGCCGCCTCGGCGGTGATCCGTTCGCGGACGCCACGCAGGATCTCCTGGGACCTGGAGCGCGCCTCGGCCATGGTCCTTTCGTAGGTGGCGTAGGCGGCCTCCGCGTCCTCCTTGAAAAGATCCGCCTTCCGCAGGCTGTCGTTGATCCTGTGATCGCGCTCGTCAAGGACGTCGCTGATCCGCGGCAGGATGGTCCGCGCCATGATCAGGTACAGCGCAACAAACGTGATGACGAGCCAGATGATCTGCGTCGAAAAGTAGGTCGGATCGAATTGCGGCATACGGGCCCTCGCGCCGTCTTGTTCGTCTTACCTGCGTGATGCCGCGCTGTTAGCGCGGCAACGAAGCATCAGAACACGAACATCAGCATGAGGGCGACAACCAGCGCATACAGGGCGACGGCTTCGACCAGCGCGAATCCGACCCACATGGGCAGCTGGATGAGCGGTTGTGCCGCGGGGTTCCGGGCCAACGACGCGATCGATGTCGCAAAAATGTTGCCGATGCCGGCGCCGACGCCGCCCAGGCCGACGACCGCAATGCCCGCACCGAGAAATCTTGCTGCTTCCGCGTCCATGGTCCGTTTCCTTATGGTCAGAGGAGTGATGGAAGGATGGTGGTCACTGGCGGACGAAGCCGCCGCTCCCTAGTGCATATGCAGTGCATCATTCAGGTAGATGCACGTCAAGATGGTGAACACGTACGCCTGCAGGGCGGCGATGAGAAACTCGATCCCGGTCAGCGCGACGGTCGCCGCCAGCGGCACGGCGCCACCGACGATCAACCCGGCCGCCCCCACGGGAAACACGAAGCCGGCGAAAACCTTCAGCAACGTGTGGCCGGCGGTCATGTTGGCGAACAGCCGCAGCGCCAAGCTGACCGGCCGCGTGAAGTACGAGAGAATTTCGATGGGAACCAGGACCGGGGCAATGAACCAGGGCGTTCCGTGCGGCAGGAAAAAGCCGAAGAACTTGATGCCGTGCTTGGCGAAGGCGATGACCGTCACCGCCAGGAAAATGAACAAAGCCATACAGAAAGTGACGACAAAGTGACTGGTAAAGGTGAAACTGTAAGGCACCATGCCGAGCATGTTCGCCATCAGGACGAAAATGAACAAAGTAAAAATAAAGGGGAAATAGCGCCGGCCCTCCGGGCCGACATTGGTCCTGATCGTATTGCCGATGAACTCGTACAGCACCTCCGAGATCGATTGCAGCCGCGTCGGCACCAAGCTGCCGCCGCGCATGCTGTAGATCAGGAAACCGCTGGAAATCGCGACCGCCAACACCATGAACAGGCTGGAATTGGTGAACGACGCGTTGACACCGGCGATCTCGATGGGAACGATTGTCTTGATTTCAAATTGGGCGAGCGGATTTGCCATTTTTATCTTCGCTCCTCGTCGCGTCCTGTTCCCCCGCGCCGACCCCGCCGCCCCCGGTGGCGGCGACGTGACCCGCCGAACTCGGACGATAGCCCACGGCCAAACCGATCCCCGTAACTGATCGGTAGACGTTCACGAAACCCGCCGCGGCTCCCATGAAAAACATGAGGATGAGCAGCCACGGTCCCGTGTTCAGCCACTGATCGAGATGATACCCGATCGTACCGCCCAAGAGTGGACCGGCGACGAGGTGACCCGCGATCTCGAAGGCGAGACCAGGACCGATCGGACGAGCAGTGTGTGCCGCAGCGGGCGGCTTGACCTCGGCCTTGAAGAGTCGCAGGCGGGCATCCAGTTCGCGAAGCCGCTGGAGAGCGCGCTCGTCGCTATTCACCTGCGGTCCCTCAACCTGGGCGCCCAAGGCGCCGTTCCGTAACGGCGCGAACCTTAGTTACGGGTCCAGGACGTGTCAAGGCTCGCAGAAGGCCATGTCCCGACGGCCGAAGTCCCAATCCACCCATGGATCCGGGCAGTGTTGGCGACGCCTCGGACGGTCTGCCGTCAGGCCGTGCGGCGCAACGCTTCGGCGCCTTGCAGATCCACCGAGACGAGCTGCGAGACGCCCCGTTCCGACATGGTGACCCCGAACAGGCGGTGCATGCGCGCCATGGTCATCCGGTGGTGGGTGATCACCAGGAACCGGGTGCCGCCGGCCGCCGCCATCTCGTCGAGCAGGACACAGAAGCGATCGACATTGGCATCGTCCAGCGGCGCGTCGACCTCGTCGAGCACGCAGATCGGCGCGGGGTTGCTGCGGAACACCGCGAACACCAGGGCCAGCGTCGCCAACGCCTGCTCGCCGCCGGACAGCAGCGACAACGCCTGCAGCTTTTTGCCCGGCGGGCTCGCCATGATTTCCAGGCCGGCGTCCAGGGGATCCTCGGACTCGGTGAGCGCCAGGTGGGCGTGGCCGCCATCGAACAGCCGAACGAACAACTCGCGGAAGTGGCGGTCGACGTCGGCGAAGCTGGCGAGCAGGCGCTTGCGGCCTTCCCGGGTCAGTTCGGCAACGCCCTGGCGCAGCTTGACGATCGCCTGTTCGAGATCCTGCTTCTCGCGATCCAGCGCCGTGCGCTGCTCATCCAGGTCCGCCGCCTCGCGCTCGGCGCACAAATTGACGGGACCGATCGCCTCCCGCTCGCGCCGCAGCGTCTCGAGCCGTCGTTCGCTCGTCTGCAGGTCCGGCGTCGACGCGTCGACGCCGGGTGTCGTCATACCCGCGGCCTCGGTCAGCGCGTCGGGCGTCAGGTCGAGGACATCGACGATGCGGCGTTCGATGTCTGCCAGCGCCGCCGCCGAGCGCTCGGCACCACCTTCCGCCCGCACAAGGGCCTCCCGCGCCATCGCCAGGGCCGCATCGGCAGCGCGGGCCGCCCGGTCGGCCTCGCTCAACGCGCTCTCGGCCGCCGCCAGGCGATCACCACACTCCCGTCGCCGCTGCTCGGCCGCCACCGACGCATCCAGCAGCGTCACCCGCTCGGCGGCGAGATCGGCGGGACGGTCGGCCAGCTGCGCGATCTCGGCTGCGGCGGCGGCGCGCCGCTCGTCGAGGGCGGCGATCTGCCGGTGCGCGGCGTCCCGGCGGACCGTCCAGGCCGCCAGTTCCTCGTGGATGCGGTCGCGACGCCGGCGGCGGCCGGCGATCTCCCGGTCCAGGGCGTCGACAGCGGCGCGGCGCCCGCGTTGCTCGGTGCGCTCGGCTGTCAGCGCCGCATTGGCGTCGGCAAGCTCGGCCCGTTTCGCCGACGCATCCGGCAAGGCCGCGCGCTCGGCCTCG
>CAZBWP010000096.1:0-8639 GCA_964495295.1 uncultured Rhodospirillaceae bacterium
AGCCGCGAACCGTCGCGCCCGAGGAGGACAAGGTCTCGGGGTTCGTGTTCAAGGTTCAGGCCAACATGGATCCGAACCATCGCGACCGCGTCGCCTTCTTTCGGCTGTGCTCGGGGCGCTTCCGACGTGGCATGAAGTTGCGCCAAACCCGCTCGGGGAGGTTCCTCTCCGTGCAGAACCCGATGTTCTTTTTCGCCCAGGAGCGTGAGCTGGCGGAGGAAGCGCTGCCGGGTGACATCATCGGGATCCCGAACCACGGCACCTTGCGCGTGGGCGATACGTTGACCGAGGGCGAGGACATCCGCTTCACGGGCATTCCCAACTTCGCTCCCGAGATCCTCAGGCGCGTTCGCCTGGACGAACCCATGCGTGCAAAGCAACTCCGGCGCGCGCTGGAGGATCTCGCCGAGGAGGGGGTGACCCAGGTCTTCCGGCCGCTGCTTGGCGCCAGCTGGATCGTCGGCGTCGTCGGCCAGCTGCAGCTCGATGTCCTCGCGTCGCGCATTGCCAGCGAGTACAATATCGCCGTGGGCTTTGAAGGGGCCCCCTACGAGACCGCGCGATGGGTCACCGGTGACGACCCAGTAGTGGTCAAGCGTTTCATCGAGCGGCACCGCGCCAGCATGGCGGAGGACCGGGACGCGGCGCCGGTGTTCCTCGCCCGCAACGCCTGGGAGCTGAACCGTACCATCGAGCAGTGGCCCGACCTCCGCTTCCCGAAGACGCGGGAACGGGCCTGACCCCTCAGCCGGTCCACCAGCCTTCATCCACGCCCGCGATCGGCAGCGCCAGCCGGTGCAGGCGGAGCAGTGGGAGCTTGGATTGGCTCAGGTTGGCGAACACGGTGAGATCGAACAGCAACACGTTGCCGGGTGCAGGCTGGTTCAGCCCATGCCACTCGCCGACGGTGGCCGCGAGACGCGAGACGAAGCTGTTTGCGTCGCCGGCATCGTAATCGCTTGGGAAGGAAAAGCGGAAGTCGCTGGTCATCAGGATCGGCACCTCCGCCCGGATCGTCGCCCCCTTGGGGCCACCCGCCGCGTCGATCACGTCGAAGACGTAGGATATCGCGAGCTTGATCAGCCGTTCGCCCTCGATCGCGGCGTGCGGACCGTCCGCGCCCGGCCCGAGCAGGGTTTTCAGGAGCGCCGCCGTGGCCGCCCGCAGGCCGGTGCCCGGACCGTCGGCCACCGAGATCTCCTCGGTGTGGTCGACCAGCGGCGTCAGCACATTGGGAAACCGTACCATGGCGGTCTTGTACTCGAAGAGGCGATTGGTCGTGCGCCCGTCACCGCCGTGCGTTGTCTCCCCGAGCGCGGCGTTCCGCGTCACCCGCAACTGCGAAACGGCGTTCTGGCGGGTCAACACGTTGCGGCCGAGATAGTGCAGGGCGAGTGTTCGCCAGGCCTTGCCGCGCAGCGCCGGAGGCAGCGCATAGGTATGCGAGGCGCCGGCCGGCACCTCGCCGTTCGCCGACAGTCCCGGAAATGACACCGTTGGCAAGGCGGCGTCCGCGCTCACCACCTCGATGGTGATGTCCTTGTAGACGTCCTTGGGATTGTTGAGGATGCGGAAGGACTCGACGATCCGCGCGAGATCCTGCCGTGCTGTGCCCAGCATCGCCTGGACACGCGGCCGATCGAGCCAAGCCACGGCAACGTCGCGGACGAGCACATAGGCGCGGACCACCGCGAGGCAGGCCTCGTCGATATCCTCCGCCTTTGCGGTGCTGTCCGTCAGTCTCTCGAAGATCGGCCGTAGTTGCGGATACTCCGCGCTGAACCGGGCCAGCGCCTCGAACAGATCCTTCGGCGCCGGCCGCGCCGGTTCACCCGCGGCCGCCATCGCCAGCCGCTCACCTCCCGCCAGGGTGTCGTCCTGCCGCTCGTTGTAGATGACGTCCAGGTCGATGCTGTCCTGGGCGACGGCAGCCTGGTCGAAGACCAGTTCGTAGGTCCAGTCGAGGAGGCGCCGCAGGTCGGCGGGGTGTCGGGTCGATTTCGGAATCAGCGTGCCCTGATTCCTGAGAACCGGTGCCTTGGGGAATTCGCGGAGGGCGACGGGGACGGCGAGCCTGCCGAGCGGGATGCGGATGCTGCCACCGCCGCGCGTTCCGTCGGCGGCGATCGGAGCAATCAGCTTCAGCCAGGACGATGGCAGGTATCCGGCGAACGCAGCGGGCGCATCGGTCTCGGCGATCTCATGCTCGATGAAGTCGACGTCGAAGCTGAGGTCGCCGACGAAGAGGCTCTGCACGGTCGGATTCGCGGCGGTGAACAGGAAGGTGAGCGGCCGTGGCGAGGCAGCCGTGTCCCCCTTGAGCGAGAGCTTGGCGACGGAGAAGGCGACGCCGGGGGCATCACGCGAGTCGCCCGCAGTGGCTCCAGCGGCGGTGATGGCGCCATAGTACTTGGGCACGTCCAACCACGCATGGGCGACGCTCACGTCGACAGGAACCTGCACGATCGCGCTGACGTCGTAGGCGGCTGCGAGATCGACGAGAAGCCGCTCCCTGAACACGCGTCTGGCCTCGTCGATATCGCTCAGTGCGCCGCTCAAAGCCGGTTGCAGGACGGGCTGGATGGTATCCGAGACAGCGTCTGCGAGATCCTCCTTGACCTTGAGCAGGGCCTTGAACACGTCGTCGTCGGCCGGTGGATCGGTATCGGCCGGGTTGGGCGGCAACTTGGCCAGATACTTGGCGCACCCGGCCTCGTTCCGCACCAAGGCGACGGCCATGCTCGGCGTCAGCAGATCCTCGACGGCGGTGAGGAAGGCGCGGCCCCAGACGTCGAGATCAATGCCGGTGAACGCTTCTTCCTCCTGCCAGGCGTCGCTCCAGATCGTTCCCGGAGGGGCGTCTTGCGCCGTGGCCTTGTCGTAGTTGACCACAGCGAAGGTGCCGTCGAGCAGTCGCGGCGGGGTGGGATCCGTCCTCGGTTTCGGGCAGAGCGGCGGCGGCGCGAAATAGTCGGCCAGCGGCGTCGCGGCTGTCGGCACCGCATGCAGCGCTGGCACGGCGGTGACACCGCCGGCGCCGAGGCGGAGCGCCCAGAGCGTCATGCCGCGCGCCACCGCGTCGACGCCGCCCGTCTGCTCGCCCCACTTCCGGCGACCCAGCGCAAGGCGGACCGCCCCGCCAAACGCGTCCGCGAAATCGGCGGCGAAGCGCCCGAGCCCGTAGGCGTCCGGCGCATTCGCGGCGTCGCTGCCGGCGCGTCCGGATTTCGGGGGGATTGGCGTGACGATGCTCTTGGCTTGCGGGTTCTTGGTGTCGACACCCTCGCCGAGGTGCTCACTCCGAGATAGGCCGACGCTCACCTCCACGGCGAACAGATTGGCCGTTTGGTCGGCAATCGACGGGTCGATGGCAAGGGAATAGAGCGCCTGTTCGGACGGCGGTGGCAACGGCTCGGGCAGCGAGCTCTGCTTGAGGACGTCGGTGACGAAATCGAGGGTCTTCTCCACGGCGCCGATAAGCGGCACCTTGTCGAGGTCGTGAGAGCCCGTCGGCGCCAGGCTCGTGCGCAAGGTCAGGGTGGTCCCGGCGCCGCTGCCATGCAGACCGTCGTTGAGTTGGTCGAGGATCAGTCGGCAGCGTGCCCACGCCGCTCGCGCGGCCTCCAGCTGCGACGGCGAGGCGGCCGTCCGGCCTGGCGGCACGGCCGCGCCCGTTTCGGCCAGCGTCTCGGTCGCCTGGGCCACGGGAATCACCGACAGCGCATCGTGGGCAAACCAGAGCCGCAGCCGAGGCGCATTGTCGACCCTGGACACCGTGTAGCTCACCGACCAGCCCGGAATGGCGTCGACGCCGATCAGCCGATCCCAGTAGGCGAGGGACCGCGGCTCGGGCATCAACGGCTGACCATCGGCGGCGGTGGGGGTGGCGTCCGCGAGCCAGTTTCCGAACATATCGCCGATGCGGAAATCCAGGCCGAGGCGCTTGCCGACGGCGGAGTAGCGCGTCTTTGGCGTCGAGGCGCCGTCCGCGATGAAGCGAAACACGGCTGGCGCCTGTTCGTAGGTCCACCACGGATCGCCGTTGACGATTGCGGCCGGGTCCACGGCGCGGCTCTGCATCGCCGCCACCTCGTCCGGATCGGTGCTGCGGTGGCCGGGTCCAAACGGGACGCTCCAGGGAGAGGCTCGGAAGTCTTCGCCCGCGCTGATGCGGAACTGCATCAGGCTGTAGAGGGTTTCCACATGGGCCTGGGCGGCGCCGGGATCGTCGGCGGCAGCGGGTTCCAAAGGCTGCGCCCGCCGGATCCGAAAGCCGACGCTGCCCGGCGGCACCGTCGCGTCCCACTCCACTTGGTCGGAGGCGGCGTAGAGCATCGCCGCGTGCTGCTGTTTGGCGGCGCGTTCCGCCTCAACTCCGCCATCGTCGCCCTCGGCAGGGGAGGGTGGGGCGCCGCTGGTGACCAGCGCGTTGGCGTATTCCGGCACCGGGACCAGAGGCGTCTCCGTCGCCGTGACCTCGCCATACGCCGGCGTCGCCAGGAACGTCGAGGCTCGCGCCGCCGATGTGAAGCGGACGAGCAGCGTGATCGCCGCTTGGTCGCCGCTTTCGAACAGGTCATCGGGGAAATCTCCAGCCTCGGCCGTCTTGTAGTATAGAAAAAATCCGCCCGAGTTGACGATGCTGAGCTCCCAGATCAGCCGCAGCACCTGCCGATGCTCGGTGAACGATGCGTATTGGGGATCTCTGAGGCTCGGCGCGCCGGCGTGCATGGCCATCGCCAACATCGGCGGTGGCTGGCTTTCCGTAGACAGGTTGGTCTTTATGATCAGCGAGTTGGCTGGATCCATGGGCTGGCTGCGAAGGACGTCGCCATCGCCGTTGAACAGGATGGCGATGTCGGCGATCGCATCGGCGCCACCGGCCGTCAGCACCGCATTCAGCAATCGACGGCTGGTTTCGTCGGTGCCGCCGATCTCATAGGTGTTGGCAACGATGTCGCCGGTGCCGACGGGTCTTTGTCCGTCGCCACCCGCGCCCCCGGCGCTGCGGACGCGCCGGAGTGAGAGGGGAATCTTCAGTGCCGGTGTCAGCGGCAGCGGCAGCGGCCCGTCCGCCGCGTCGGGGGCCTTCGCGAACCTGCGGACGTCGTCCGGCGACTCGAAGAGCGCGAAGCGGGCGGCGTCGGCGGCGATCAGCCGTGCCATCTGGGCGGTCACCGCCACGATCCGCTGCTCTGCCTTGGTCG
Organism: uncultured Rhodospirillaceae bacterium; assembly: GCA_964495295.1. Taxonomy (GTDB): domain Bacteria; phylum Pseudomonadota; class Alphaproteobacteria; order Rhodospirillales; family Defluviicoccaceae; genus CAZBWP01. The sequence goes on from CAZBWP010000096.1 coordinate 5,208, forward strand.
TGTCGTCCGGTGCCAGTTGCCGCCACGCTGTCATCTCGCGGAGCGCGAACACCTTCGGCCGCGGCGTCAGTCCATTGAGGATTTCGAATGAATGGACGGAGTTGTCTATCCTGACGGCGCTCATCCGCTCGAGGTAGTCGCGGCGATAGGGCGTGCGGCCGCTGGCCGCGCCCTGAGCCCCGCCGGCCGCCGTCGCCGGGACGACGACGACGCCTTTGGCGTTGGCATCGTCCGTCCACGTCGCCCCCGCATCGGGGGCAAGCGCCATGGCGAAGGCCGTGTCGGGGCGCAGTTGCAGCGGCAGTTGCAGTCCCGACATCTGGTACAGCGCCTCGATCCTGCCGGGTGTGTCGCCCTCGAAGGACTCGGGCAGGCGCAGGCCGCTCTGCAGAAAGTACGCGGCCTTGGCGGCGATCGCCTCATGCCAGCCCGCGAGAAGCTCCTGGAAGGCATCGTTGATCACGCCGATCGCCGCCGCGATCTTGGCGTTCTCCTCCGATTCCTTCGCTGTCGCCGCCGCGAACCTGACGCGGAAATCGGTTTCCAGGTCGGGCTTGCCGGCGGCGGTCTCCTGGATCCGCGCGAGCGCCTCGCGGATGACCAGATCCCAGTAGTCCGTGAAGACGATCAGCGCGGTGGACTCGGGCCCTGCTGCGGCGACCATCATCGCCAGCAAGGGCTCTTCCTCCGGTTGCCGGAACGCGGCGGCAAGCGCTTCGAAGTAGTCGGCAAGCGCCGCCGCGTAGCTCGGCGGCTTGAGACCGGCCGACCAGGTCATCGGGCTCCGCATCTCGCCACCGGCGGCCGGATCGTCAATGTCGGGATCGGCGACGGCGTTGTTCCAGGAGATCACCACCTCCTCGAACAGCGGGAACAATGTGTAGCCGGGGCTGTCTTCCGTCGCCAGCGCCGCCGCCTCTTCGGGGCTCTGGTCGAGCCCCTGGAGCCTGAAACTGAACGCCGAGAACCTCGAGAGCAGGTATCCGTAGCGGCTCCGCGCCCCCGCCTTGGCGGCGCGCTGCGTCTCGGCTTGTTCGCTGAGTGCCTGGATGAGGCTCCCTGCCAGAGTCTGCAAGGGCGTGTCGGCGGCGACCAGTGCCTGAAGATCGGCGAAGGAGGCCGACGCCAGACCGTCCTTGACCGTTGCCGTGACCAGCGTATCGACGAGCGTCTCGTAGTCGGGCTTGCCTGTCTCACCCGCTGGCGGTCTCGTCCGGATCATCAGCGAGGCGACGAACTGCGGCTTTGCCTTGTCGTCGGCAAAGGCCACCGTCACCTGCGGCAGGAAAAACAGCGGGATCGTCGGGCGCGCAGCGGCCGCGCTGCCCGCAACCGCCATCACCGCGGCATCCGGACCCGTCAGTTTTGCTGGCGTGCGCCGGTCGATATCCTCGGCAGCCTCCGCCAGCGCGGCGACCATGGTGCGCGCCAGGGCCTGGATGCGGAAGTCCAGCGGCTTGCCGTGCTGCAGCACGAAGGTATGGGTGAGTGTGGCGTGGAAGCTGAAGTGGATCTTGATGAAGGCGATCTTCAGGCTGACCGCGATGCTGACCCCGGCGTGCAGGGTGACCGCGATCTGATAGGGGGGCGGGACGAAGATCAGCGAGGCCGAGACGGTGAGGCGAACCGTGACCGAAGCCCGGATGATCTTGAAGTCGACGGCGCCCTCGAGCACGCCGATGATGCCGACGGTCGCCTCGAAATAGAAGAAGTCCGGGTCGCCCTTGGCCGCTTCGACCCAAGCCAGCACACCCTCGAAGACACCGTAGATGGAGACCGACAGCTCCGCCGTCAGCGGTCCCTTGACGATGCGGATGCCGCGGCCGATGGTCAGCGCCAGACCGAAGGCGACGATCGACTTGTACCGGCTCAGCGCCGGCACGATGTCGCCGCTGAGCTTGGCGAAGTAGAAGCCGCCGCCGCCGATGAAGCCGGCGGCCTGAATGATCAGCGAGTTGTCGCCGAGCGGCCAGCCGAGGGCGACCCGGAAGTCGCCGTTCGTGTAGATGCTGATCTGAACTGTGGGGAGCGTGATCTGCGCTGCGCCGAGTTGGATGTTCCGGAACTTGCTGGGCAGGGCGAAGTCGAGAAAATACTCGCCGATATCGTCGGTGATCTTCTTATAGAGAATCTCGAAGCGGAGGTCGGCGAGGGCGCCCGCCTTCTCACCGAGGCTGATGTCGAGACCGTAGAGCACCGGATCGTTGAAGATCGCGCGGAATTCCAGGGTCTTGGCGATCAGGAAGTGGGTGGCGAAAAGCCAGTTGGAGTCGGCATTATACCAGTCGCCGATGCGAGTGTCCTTGAACCCCGTCTCCGGGATCTCCATCGCCGCCTCGATGGCGTCCACGGCCGCCGCGACGCTGGTGATCTCGCTTGCGCCGGGGATCTGCAACCGCTGGCCGAGCGCCAGGTATTTCAGCTCGAAGGCCGGCGGTTTCGGTGCCGGCCTCTCGAACGGCAGGGCGACGATCTGCCGCTGCCCCTGAATCTCGATATCGGCCGCCAGCTCCAACTGGCCGCCACCGTAGGCGGCGCGGATGCCGTACAGCTTCACCTCGACGATGAGAAACTTGATCGTTTCAAGCGGGACGAAGCCGATTCGCACCTCCGCCCGGCTGGGCTTGTCCTGGAAGCTCGGCGTCAGTCGCAGCACCGGACTGACGACGCGGCCTTCGACTTGTTGCGGCTTGAGCTTGAACTCCAGAATTTTGTCGAACGGCGTCGGCAGGTCGAGCACCCGCGGGCTCACGTTCACCAGCCGGAGCAGGCCCTGGAGCAGCGCCTTCAGGGTCAGTTCTTCGGTGATGGCCAGCTGGAAGAAGCGGCGGGCGCCGAAGCTCACCGTCACCTCGAGACCGAGAACGTCGGTCTCTGTGAGCTGAAGCTCGCCTTCGCAGCTGATGGCGACGGAGACGGACATGGGCGGATCTGCCGGCCCGGACCTAGGTCGCGGGCTGCTCGCCGCCGGTTCGATCCACGGAGAACGCGAGGCTCTTCAGCTTGATGGCGCTGAGCGGCCCCTTGTCCATGATCGGCATCGGCGGGTCCGGATAGAAGCCGATGGCGATGGAGAAATCGCCCCGCTTGGTGTTCAGCGCGAGCCGGGTGATCGTGAGCTCTTCGGTGAACAATTTGGCGAACGGCAGGCCCTTGAGCTGGTCCTCGGTGGGCAGGTTCAGGGTGATGCCGAACAGATTGCCGAGTTCGGTGATGAAGACCGCGATCGAGGGCACCTTGACCACCTCGCCCGGCGGCAGCGCGAACTGCAGGCCGTTCTCCTTGATCTTGGCGAGATCCTTGGCGGAGATCGGGATGGTGATGGTGCCGACGACGAATTCGGCGGCGACGCCCACCTCGGTGGAGGCGGCGGCGGCGGCCGCGGCGGCCGTCGCGGCGGGTTTGGCAACTGCGGTGGATTTTTTCGCCATA
>CAZBWP010000097.1:0-3166 GCA_964495295.1 uncultured Rhodospirillaceae bacterium
ATGTCGCAACCATCGAAATCGCATCGAGTGCTCATTTGTTTATCCTTTCCTAAGAAACTCTTAACTGGGGCCGACAGAGGTCGGCGCCTCTCGTGATGCCGACTCTATGCGCCTTGACAAAGCGGCGCAAACGAGGTTTTGTGCCACTTCGAATTAGGAAAACTTGTTCGAATGCCGATCGCCTCGCGCTCCAGACTGCCGCTCAATGGCCTTCGCGCTTTCGAGGCGGCGGCCCGCTACCTCAGCTTCACCCGGGCCGCCGAGGATCTGCACGTCACCCAGGCCGCCGTCAGCCATCAGGTGCGCGGCCTCGAGCAGCGGCTCGGCGTCCCCCTGTTCCGCCGCTTCAATCGCGCGCTGATGCTGACCGACCAGGGGCAGCGCCTGTATCCGGCGGTGCGCGATGCCTTCGACCGCCTGGCCGCTGCGGTCGACGGCTTGCGCGACCGGGAGGCCGCCGGCCCCCTGACCGTGAGCGTCTTGCCATCGTTCGCGGCGAAATGGCTGGTCCCGCGGCTCGGCCATTTCAGCTCCCAGCATCCGGAGATCGACCTCAGGATCACCGCCTCGGAAGCCATCACCGATCTCGCCCGCGATGCCGTCGACGTCGGACTTCGCTTCGGTGACGGGACGTGGCCGGGTGTCCGCGCCGAACGGGTGCTGGAAGAGGAATTGACCCCCGTCTGCAGCCCATTGGTGGCGCGCCACCTGCGACGGCCGGAGGACTTGTCCCGCGTTCCGCTGCTGCACGAATCCATGGATCCGCTGTCCGGCTTCCCGCGGTGGCCCGACTGGCTCCGGGCGGCGGGCGTCCAGGGCATCGACACGTCACGTGGGCTGCACTTCAGCCACACGCACATCATGCTGCAAGCCGCGATCGACGGCGCCGGGGTCGGATTGGGACAGATGACGCTCGCCGCCGACGACGTTGCCGCCGGCCGGCTGGTGACGCCGTTCGATCTCCGTCTGCCGGCCGGCTACGCCTATTATCTGGTGACCGTGCCGGCGGCGGCGGACCGGCCGAAGATCAGCGCCTTTCGGGACTGGATCCTGACGGAAATGGCTGCCGTGCGGGCGCACCCGCCGACCCCCTGATCGCGACGCCCGATCGCCGTACCGGCGACAGGGGCTTGGCTGGATCAGCCGCCGATCTGCACGTGATCGAGGCCGAGCGCCGTTGGGTAATCGCTGGCCACGCTGGCCAGCGCCTCGTCGTGGCAGCGGGCGACCACCGCCGCGATCTCCCTCGTCTCGGCTTTCACGCCGAGGCGCGCGAAGTCCGCATCGACGCGGCGGACGGCCGCATCCGCGCTGGGGTCGCTGAGGGACAGCACCACCAACTCGCTTGCGTAGGCCGCCGCCTTGTCGCCGACAAGCCCCATGCGCTCGGCGGCCCACCGACCGACCAGCTTGTTGCGCCGGCAGCGCACCTTGAAGTTCAGCTCTTCATCCAGCTTGAACTTGGCTTCTTCGCTGCGCTCGCGGTCCTCGAAAGCATCCCTCACGGCTGACTCCCTTGGGGTCTCTGCCCAATTGAAAATATGTGTTGGCGCCGGCCATCGCAACGTAAACCGGTGTGATGGCTTGCCTCGGCGACCGGAATTGCCGAGCATGATCTCCCATGTGCACCCTCGTCGTTCTCCGCCGTCCCGAGCACGCCTGGCCCGTCCTGATCGCCGCCAACCGCGACGAGATGGCCGATCGGCCGTGGCGTCCGCCGGACCGTCAATGGTCCGACCGGCCAGAGGTCACGGCCGGCCTTGATGTGCTCGCTGGCGGCACGTGGTTGGGCGTCAACGACTGGGGGGTGGCCGCCGGCGTGCTCAACCGGATCAACACGCTCGGGCCGGCGCCCGGGTTTCGCAGCCGGGGTGAGTTGCCGCTGGAAGCCCTGGATCACGCCGAGGCACGCACCGCGGCTGCGGCGCTCGCCGATCTCGATCCGCTGGCCTACCGGCCCTTCAACATGATCATCGTCGACCAGCGGGACGGCTTCTGGCTCCGCTGCCGGCACGAGGCCAACGGCTCGAAGGGGGGCACCGTCGACGTCCTGCCGCTGCCGGAGGGGCTGTCGATGCTGACCGCGTTCGATCTGAACGACGCGCGGTCGCCGCGCATACGCCGCTACCTGCCCCGGTTCCGCCAGGCGCCGGCGCCGGATCCCGACGTCGACGATTGGTCCGCGTGGCGGATCTTGCTGGCCGATCGCCAGCACGACGCGGAGGCGGGGCCAGGTGGCGCCATGGCGGTGGTCACGGACACGGGATTTGGCACCGTTTCGTCGGCGTTGCTCGCCCTGCCGGGGCCGTTGCGCTCGGAAGTGCCGCCGGTCTGGCTGTTTTCCGGCGGTCCCCCTGGCTCGGTCGACTACCGGCCCGTCGCGATGATTCGGCACCGTCGTTGAGTGTTGACAAGAATGCCGCTATATCATTGGAGCATCAGAGGTGGACGCGCCCCGGCGAGCCACCGATATCGAGCTCACCAAAATGGCCAGACGCAGACAGATCTTCGAGGGCAGGGCCAAAATCCTGTACGAAGGCCCCGAGCCGGGGACGCTCGTCCAGTATTTCAAGGACGAGGCGAGTCCTTTCGCGCCGCACAAGCGAAACCTGATCACCGGCAAGGGGGTCCTCAACAACCGGATCTCCGAATACCTGATGACGCGGCTGGGCGAGATCGGCGTGCCAACGCACTTCGTTCGGCGACTCAACATGCGGGAGCAGTTGGTGCGTGAGGTCGAAATGATTCCGGTGCAGGTGATCGCCCGCAACGTGGCGGCCGGCTCCTTCGCGCGACGCTTCGGCTTGCAGGACGGCACCCCGCTGCCGCGCTCGATCATCGAGTTCATCTACAAGAACGAAGAACTCAACAACCCCATGGTCTCCGAGGAGCATATCACGGCGTTCGGCTGGGCCAGCCCGCAGGATCTTGATGAGATCATGTCGCTGGTGCTGCGCATCAACGATTTCCTGAGCGGCCTGTTCCTCGGGATCGGCATCCGTCTGGTTGACCTGCGCGTCGAGTTCGGGCGCTTGTGGGAGGAGGAGCACGTCCGCATCGTGCTCGCCGACGAGATCAGCCCCGACTCCTGCCGGCTGTGGGATATCCGCACCAACGAGCGTCTCGACCATGAGCAGATCCGCAATGATCTCGGGCGGATCTCCGG
>CAZBWP010000097.1:3266-5880 GCA_964495295.1 uncultured Rhodospirillaceae bacterium
CCAACGAGCGTCTCGACCATGAGCAGATCCGCAATGATCTCGGGCGGATCTCCGGCGCCTATCAAGAGGTGGCGCGGCGGCTCGGCATCCTGCCAGAGAGTGGCCCCAGCGACCTCAAGGGGCCCGAGACGATGCAGTAAGGCGGCCGCCGCCGTGGCCGCTTCGATGGGGGGATGAAGGGGGATCATGAAGGCGCACGTCCACGTCACGCTCAAGCCCGGCGTCCTCGATCCGCAAGGCAAGGCCGTCGCCCATGCTTTGGGCGCGCTCGGCTTCGGCGGCGTCGAAGAGGTGCGCCAGGGAAAATACATCGAACTCGAACTCGCCGAGACCGATGCCGCGGCGGTGCGGGCGAGCGTTGACGCCATGTGCCGGCAACTGCTCGCCAACACCGTCATCGAAAACTACGCCATCGAGATCGCCGAGTGACGGGGGCAGCGCCCGACCGACGGCCGGGGACCGCACGATGAGAGCCGGGGTCGTCGTCTTTCCGGGGTCCAACTGCGATCGCGACGTCGCCGTGGCACTGCGTCGGGCCACCGGCCAGCGGCCGGCAATGCTGTGGCATCGGGAGACCGAGGTGCCGCCGCTCGACCTGATTGTGCTGCCTGGGGGGTTTTCCTATGGCGACTATCTGCGGGCGGGCGCCATGGCGGCGCATTCGCCGATCCTCCGCGAAATCAAGGCCCTGGCCGAGTCCGGCGTGCACGTGCTCGGCATCTGCAACGGCTTCCAGGTGCTGTGCGAGGCCGGCCTGCTCCCCGGCGTGCTGATGCGCAACGCCAGCCTGCATTTCGTCTGCCGCGACGTGAGCTTGCGCGTCGAGCGCGCCGACACGGCGTTCACCAGGGCCTATCGCGCGGCGCAGGTGGTGAGCATCCCCGTCGCCCACAACGACGGCAACTACTTCGCCGACCCGGCGACGCTCGACCGGCTGGAGGGCGAGGGGCGGATCGTCTTCCGCTACTGCGACGCGGCCGGCGCCACCGGCGACGCCGTCAATCCCAACGGCTCGCAGCGCTCGATCGCCGGCATCGTCAACGAGACCGGCACGGTGCTGGGCCTGATGCCGCATCCGGAGCGGGCCGCCGAGGCGGCGCTCAAGGGGACCGACGGGCGGCCGCTGTTCGACAGCCTGGTGGCGGCGCTGTCATGACCGCCGACACCCCTGCCGTGACGCCCGAGCTGGTGGCCGAGCACGGCATCAGCCCCGACGAATACGCCGGCATCCTCGCGATCCTGGGCCGGGCGCCGAACCTCACGGAGCTTGGCGTGTTCTCGGTGATGTGGTCGGAACATTGCTCCTACAAGTCATCCAAGGTGTGGCTGAAGACCCTGCCGACCGAGGCGTCGTGGGTGATCTGCGGGCCGGGCGAGAACGCCGGCGTCGTCGACATCGGCGACGGCCAGGCGGCGATCTTCAAGATGGAAAGCCACAACCATCCGTCGTACATCGAGCCCTACCAGGGCGCGGCGACGGGTGTCGGCGGCATCCTCCGCGACGTCTTCACCATGGGCGCCCGCCCCGTCGCCAACCTCAACGCCCTCCGGTTCGGCGCGCCCGCACATCCCAAGACCCGGCATTTGGTGGCCGGCGTCGTCGCCGGCATCGGCGGCTACGGCAACTGCGTCGGCGTGCCCACCGTCGGCGGCGAGTGCACCTTCCATGCCGGCTATGACGGCAACATCCTGGTCAACGCCATGACCGCCGGTGTCGCCGACGCGGACCGCATCTTCTATTCGGCCGCCGCCGGGGTCGGCAATCCCATCGTCTACGTCGGCTCGAAGACCGGCCGCGACGGCATTCACGGCGCCACCATGGCGTCGGCCGAGTTCAGTGACGACACCGAGGAGAAGCGGCCGACCGTGCAGGTGGGCGATCCCTTCACCGAGAAGCTGTTGATCGAAGCCTGCCTCGAGTTGATGGCCACCGATGCGATCATCGCCATCCAGGACATGGGGGCCGCCGGCCTCACCTCCTCGTCGTTCGAAATGGCCTCGAAAGGCGGGCTCGGCGTCGACCTGGACCTGGACGCCGTGCCGGTGCGCGAGGCCGGCATGACCGCCTACGAGATCATGCTGTCGGAAAGCCAGGAGCGCATGCTGATGGTGCTGCGCCCCGGCGCCGAGGGCCGGGCCCGCGCCGTCTTCGACAAGTGGGAGCTGGATTTCGCCGTCGTCGGCGTCACCACCGACACCGGCCGCATGGTTGTCCGCCACCACGGCGGCGTGGTCGCCGACCTGCCGATCGATCCGCTGGCCAAGGCGTCGCCCAGCTATCAGCGGCCGTGGACGCCGACGCCGCCCCGTCCCGTCGTCGGTGCGCGAGCCGTGGCCGTTCTCGACGATCCCATCGCCGCCCTCATGCGGCTTCTCGCCAGCCCTGACCTAGCCTGCAAGCGCTGGATCTGGGAGCAGTACGACCACATGGTGATGGCCGATACGGTGCAGCGGCCGGGCGGCGACGCCGCCGTCGTCCGCATTCACGGCACCGGCAAGGGCTTGGCGCTCACCACCGATTGCACGCCCCGCTACTGCCTCGCCGATCCGTACATGGGCGGCCGCCAGGCGGTGGCGGAAGCGTGGCGCAACCTGACGGCGGTCGGTGCCGAGC
>CAZBWP010000097.1:5980-8262 GCA_964495295.1 uncultured Rhodospirillaceae bacterium
GGCCGCCAGGCGGTGGCGGAAGCGTGGCGCAACCTGACGGCGGTCGGTGCCGAGCCGCTGGCGATCACCGATTGCCTCAACTTCGGCAACCCGGAACGGCCGGCGATCATGGGCCAGTTCGCCGGCTGCGTCACCGGCATGGCGGAGGCCTGCCGGGCGCTCGACTTCCCCGTCGTGTCCGGCAACGTCTCTTTCTACAACGAGACCAACGGCGTGGCGATCCCGCCGACGCCGCAGATTGGCGGGCTCGGCCTGATCCGCGACCTGGGTCGCATGACGACGCTGGCGCCGGCGCCGGACCTGGACCTGATCGTGCTCGGCGGTCCGGACGACGGCGACGCCGGCTGGCTCGGCTGCTCGCTCTATCTGCGGGAGATCGAGGGGCGTGAGGACGGGGCGCCGCCGCCGGTCGACTTGGCGGCCGAGCGACGCACCGGCGATCTGGTGCGCCGGCTGATCCAGGACGGCCTGGTCCGCGCCTGCCACGACGTCGCCGACGGCGGGCTGTTGGTCGCCGTCGCCGAGATGGCGCTCGCCGGTGGCGTCGGCGTCATCCTGGATGGGGACGACCTGGCGCTCGATTCAACGACCATTGCCGCGATCCTGTTCGGCGAGGATCAAGGCCGCTACATCCTGGCCATCGACCGCGCGGCGCTGCCCGTCGTCATCGCCGCCGCGCGCGATGCCGGCATCGCGCTCCGGCGCATCGGCCGCACCGGCGGCGATCAGTTGACGCTCGGAAGCGGGCACGCCATATCCGTTGCCAGCCTGAAAACCTGCCACGAGGCATGGCTGCCCGGCTTCATGGCCGGGACGTGACACCGCCCACCGTCCGGAGACTCCCCGATGGCCATGCAAGCCGCCGAAATCGAGCGCCTGATCAAGGCGGCGATCCCCGACGCCGAGGTCACCATCGAGGATCTACGCGGCGATGGGGATCACTATGCGGCCCTCGTCGTGTCCGGCACGTTCAAGGGCAAATCACGGGTTCAACAGCATCAGATGGTCTATCAGGCGCTCCAGGGCCGCATGGGCGGCGAACTGCATGCGCTCGCGTTGCAAACCGCGGCGCGCGAAGACGCCTGAAACCGGCTCCAGAGACGAGGCAAACACGATGAACGACAACGCCGTCTTCACCCGCATCCGTCAGGAAATCGACGACAATCCGGTGGTTCTGTTCATGAAGGGCACGCCGATGTTCCCGCAGTGCGGCTTCTCGGCGGCCGTGGTCCAGGTGCTGACGCACCTCGGCGTCAAGTTCAAGGGGATCGATGTGCTGACCGACCCCAGCCTGCGCGACGGCATCAAGCAGTTTTCCAGCTGGCCGACCATTCCGCAGCTCTACGTCAAGGGCGAGTTCGTCGGCGGCTGCGACATCGTCCGCGAGATGTACCAGTCGGGCGAGTTGCAGACGCTGCTGTCGGACAAGGACGTCGCCGTCAGCCAGCACTGACGCGGCGATCGGGCGGCGTGATCGCCGCCTTCTGCTCCCCCGTCGGTCGGCGCCCTGCAACCTTCCTGATCCGAGGAGCGGGACCATGCACTATCTGCACACGATGATCCGCGTCAGCGATATCGACGCCAGCCTCGATTTCTTTTGCACCAAGCTCGGGCTGGAAGAGGTGCGCCGCCATGACAGCAAGCAGGGCCGATTCACCCTGATCTTCCTCGCGGCGCCCGGGGACCGGGCGCGGGCCGAGCAGGACAAGGCACCGCTGATCGAACTTACCTACAACTGGGATCCCGAGGACTACTCCGGCGGTCGCAACTTCGGCCATCTGGCCTATCGGGTCGAGAACATCTATGCCACCTGCCAGCGACTGATGGATGGCGGCGTCACCATCAACCGGCCGCCGCGCGACGGCCACATGGCGTTCGTCCGGTCGCCGGACGGCATTTCCATCGAATTGCTCCAGGCCGGCGCCGCCCTGCCGCCCGAGGAGCCTTGGGTCAGCATGCCGAATACTGGCACCTGGTAAGCAATATTACCCAAAAGGGGAAAGAATTCCTTGACCGGCGGTCGTCCGCCGTTATGTCGCAGGATATGACATAACGGCGCCCGCTGGGAGGTCCCGCGGGCTGGCAGGTCGGGAGTTGCGCCATGCCGAATACGCGGAAGACCAAACCTCGTACGAAACCCTATCACCCGGTCAGCGACGTCGAGCGTCACCTGGAGGAATGGGTGGAAACCCTCGAAGAATTGCATGAGCTGACGCCGGACGAACTGGACGAGCTGATGCGGCTCGTCGCCAACGATGACGACCCCGAGGACGATCGCTAGA
>CAZBWP010000098.1:0-1373 GCA_964495295.1 uncultured Rhodospirillaceae bacterium
GCCGACGACTGCGGCACCGCCTTTCGTCCGAGGCGCGGCCGCGCCTACTATGACGGCCTCCGCTAACCCCGGCCGAAGGAACTCCGATCATGCGCACCGAAGATATCACCCCCAGCGGCGCTCGCGTCGTCCTCGACCGCACCGAACTGTTGATCCTCGCGAACACCCTCAATCTGGCGCTGCACGGGCTGGAGGTGGAGCAGTTCAGCACGGTGATCGGTGCCGACGCCGAGGCGGCGGAGGAGTTGTGGCGCGAGGTTGGCGCCGCCTTCGACGGTGTCGCCGCCGCCGTCGAACCGGCACGGGGAGGCGCGGATTGAGGCTCTCGGTTCCCAAGGACGAGATCCGCATCGTCCTGCTCGAAGGCGTCGCCGACACCGCCGTCGCGACACTCGCGGGCAACGGCTACAAGACGGTCGAGTGCCACGCCGCGGCGCCGGAGGCCGACGACCTGGAGGCGCTGATCCGCGACGCCCACGTGGTCGGCATCCGCTCGCGTACCCGGCTCTCGGCGGACGTGCTCGCCGCCGCCGAGCGGCTGTTCTGCATCGGCTGTTTCTGCATCGGCACCAACCAGGTGGACGTGCAGGCGGCGAAGCGGCGCGGCATTCCCGTGTTCAACGCGCCGTACTCCAACACCCGCTCGGTGGCCGAACTGGTGATCGGCGAGATCATCATGCTGATGCGCCGGGTGCCGGAGAAGGCGGCGCTGGCCCGCGCCGGCGTGTGGCGCAAGACGGTGAGCGGCGCGCGCGAGGTGCGCGGGCGCACCCTCGGCATCGTCGGCTACGGCCACATCGGCTCGCAGCTCTCGATCCTCGCCGAGGCGCTCGGCATGCGGGTGATCTTCTTCGACATCGTCGAGAAGCTAACCATCGGCAACGCCGAGCCCTGCGCGACGTTGCAGGACCTGCTGGAGCGGGCCGACGTGGTCAGCCTGCACGTTCCGGGCACGCCGGAGACCAAGGGCATGATCGGCGCCGGTGAGCTTTCGCGCATGCGGGAGCACGCCTTGCTGATCAACGCGGCGCGCGGCGACGTGGTCGACGTGGCGGCGCTCGCCGAAGCGCTGCAGGGCGGCCATCTGGCGGGGGCGGCCGTCGACGTCTTCCCGAGCGAGCCGAGCGGTCCCGACGAGCCGCTGGAGACGCCACTCAGGGACTGCGCCAACGTCATCCTGACGCCGCACATCGGCGGCTCGACGGCCGAGGCGCAGGCCAACATCGGCGCCGAGGTGGCCGACAAGATCGTCCGTTATTCGGATACCGGCTCGACGGTCGGCGCGGTCAACTTCGTCGAGGTGTCATTGCCGGTGCAGCGCGACGCGACGCGCTTCCTGCACATCCACGAGAACCTGCCGGGCGTGCTGCGCG
>CAZBWP010000098.1:1473-8216 GCA_964495295.1 uncultured Rhodospirillaceae bacterium
GAGCGGCTGGCGGCCGAGCACGGCGGCGCGGTGCGCGATCTGATCGCGGCCGGCCGCCATGCGCTGGCGACGGCCGGGCGCCCCGACGCGGCGACCTATGGCGTCCGTCAGCGCGACGCGTTGCCGCAAGTCGACCTGCTCGTTCGCGCGTTGCTGGCCGGCGATGTCTTCCGGGCGCGGACGATCACGTTCGAAGCCTGGAGCGCCGAAGGCGACTACGTGCGGGTGGCGACGCGGCTGTTCCAGCCGGCCCTGTACGAGATCGGCCTGCGCTGGCAGCGCCGCCAGGCGACGGTGGCGCAGGAACACCTGGCGACGGCGATCTGCCAGACCCTGCTCACGCAGCTCTATCTCACGGCGGCCCTGTTCGTCGTGCCGGCCAACCGGGCAGCGGTGTTCGCGGCGATCTCGGGCAACGTCCACGCGCTCGGCCTGCGCATCGTCAGTGACGTGTTCGACCTGGCCGGCTGGAACGTCCAGCACCTGGGCGCCGACACGCCGAGCGAGGACCTCGTTGCCCACATCGACATCGTGCGCCCGGACGTGGTCGGTTTGTCGGCCTCGATGGTGCAGCAGCTGCCGACCCTTCGCCGCGTCGTCGAGCGCCTGAAGGGGGAGCTGGGAACGCAGTGTCCCACCATCCTGGTCGGCGGCCTGCCGACCAATCGGCTGGCGGGGAGCTGGCGCTGGATCGGCGCCGATGTCTGGTGCCCGGATGCCGAAGCCGCGGTGAGGGAGATGCGATGATGCCCGACGACAGAATGCCCGTCAGCCGGCGGTTGACCGAACAGCGGCTGCCCCCCCATCTGCGCAACCTGACCACCGTCGCGGTGGCGCTTGTGTCGCGCAACGGCGATCTGATCGATGCCGGTCGCGGCTTCCGCGATCTGCTGAGCGATGGCGGCTTCGACGCCGACGCCCTCGACATTCGCGATCTGTTCGTCAATCCGCGCTTCGCCGAAGTGGCGGCCCGCCGCCAGACGCCGGACGAGGGGATCGTCTATCGCGGCATCCTTAACCTTGGCTCCGCCGAGAGCGGTGTTCGCTCGCTGCACGGAACGATTTTCGCAAGCGAAGGCAACCTGCTCGTGGTTGCCGAGCGCCATATCGTGCAGCTGGAGCAGGCCGCGGCGGAGATCCTCAAGCTCAACGAGGAACTGGCCGACCGCCAGCGCGTCATCATTGGCCTGCAACGCACCATGGAGCGGCGGGAAGCGGAGACCCGTGGCGCCCTCGCCGATCGCGAGTCGCTGCTCGACGTCCTCTCGGCCGGGGCGCCGCGGCGGCGGGAGACGCGGCGCAGCACCGACCGGGCGACGGATCGCCCCGAGGGATCGACGTCACCCTCGGGCGAATTGCTGATGGAGTGGACGGAGGATTTGAGTGTCGGGATCACCCTCATCGACCGTCAGCACGGCGAACTGATCAGCTACTACCACGCCTTTGTCCACGCCCTGCAATCGGAGGATGCCGCCCGGCAGGCCCGCCCGGCGCTGCGCACCCTGATCGACGCGACGCGTGGCCACTTCGCCGACGAAGAACGGATCATGGGCAACATCGGCTATCCCGACTTCCTGGCGCATCGCGAGGAACACACCCGATTGCTGCAGGACGCCGAGGATTTCATGCGCAACATCGGTGTCGGCCTGTCGCTGGGGGACTGCGCATCGATCGCCAAGTACGTCCGCTACTGGCTGCTCAAGCACATCAAGGAGCACGACCGCAAGATCCGCACGTTCATCACGCGGTAGGATTGCAGCGGCCCGACCAGGGACTCCGCGTCACAGGGCGGAGGAGTCGCGCGACGCCACGGCGCCGCACTGCCGCTCCAGGTCGCGATAGCGTTCGGTGATGTCGGCGAGGCGTTCGCTCAAGGAGCGCATCACCGCGAGCGCGGTCTCCGGGTTCTCGGTGACCAGGCGCAGGAAAAGGTCGCCTTCGATCTTCAGCACCTTGACCGGTTCGAGGGCGCGAACGGTGGCGGTGCGCGGCTGGTTCATCAGGATCGCCATCTCGCCGCACAGGTCGTGGGGGCCGAGCGTGCCGACGCGGACCTCGGCGTCGGGCGGGCCGGAGACGATCTCGACGCGCCCGGTTTCGATCAGATAGGCGCCGTCCGCCGTCTCGCCCTGGCTGAACAGTTCCTCGCCCGCCTCGAAGGCCAGGTAGCTCGACGAAAAGGCCAAGAGCTTCAGCTTCGTCGCGTCGAGCTTGCAGAACAAGGGCATGCCGCGCAGGACGGCTATGGCGTCGCCGTATTGCACCCTTCGTCCCCTTCGATGCGCGCGGTCGGCATGGGCGGCTGGCTGGTCATCGCACTTGGCTCACCCCGCCGCGGCGGACGCGGTCGCGCCGGACTTCTGCTCGACGACGCGACCCTGTTCCATCACCACGATGCGATCGAAGCCGACCGCCTCGGCCGCATCATTCATCACCCATACCAATCCCGCGCCGTCGAGACCATCGAGAATGTTCGCCATGATCGTCGCCTGGCTCGCCGGGTCAAGGGCGGCGAGCGCGTAGTCGAGGATCAGCAGGTCCGGCCGTTTCAGCAGGGTCCGGGCGATCGCCAGCTTCTGGCGTTGCGCCGTCGACAGCCGGCTGCCGCCGATGCCGATCGGATAGCCGAGACCGATGCCGATCAGCCGGCGCCGCAAGCCCAGGTCGTCGATCACCTCGCCGATCAGGGCGCGGACCCGCCCCGCGGCTTGCTGGCGGCCATAGACCAGGCGCCCGAACAGGATGTTGTCGAGCACGCTCGCCGGCGGCGTGTAGCTGTTGCGATCGAAGAAGGCGACGGCGCCTTGCAGGTGTTCCGGCAGGTCACTGGCGAAGACACGGCGGGCGTCCAGCAACCGCCGTTCCATGTCCTCCGTCAGCAGGCCGAGGCGGTGGCGCGCCGGGATCCCCTTGAAGGGCAGCGACAGGAACAGGGTCCGATCGGCGTCGCCCAGTTGGCCGAGACCGCCCGCGTCGGCGCGGCGCACCGCCGCCTGGTAGTCCGTCAACAGATCGAAGCTGATGAAGCTGAACCGCTGGAACAGGTCGTCGCTGGCCTGCAGGTCCTGGAACAGCTCCAGCATGATCCTGGCGATCTGCAAGCCCGACTCCAGGAACCAGTCGGTCAGTCCGACGCGGTCGAGCACCTGCAGCATGTACGGGTTCTCGGCAATATGCTCCAGGTCGAACTCGCGGCCGATCGGCGTGCCGAACAGGAGGTTCTCGGCGACCGACATGTTGTGGTTGAAGCGGTCGGGATCGAAGGGCTCGACCAGGCCGCGGTACGGCTTCTCGGTGAGCCGGTCGCCCAGCCGTTTGCGGGCTTCCAGGATGCTGACGGCGAGCTCTTCCTGCGTCGCCGGATTGATCGTGCCCTGCAGGCCGAACCCGAACACGTCGTCGGCGAGGCCGGCCCGCTCCAGCGCCTGCCCGGCGCACTCCAGCAGCTCGGCCCCGTCGGCGGCGCCGGCCGCCGCATGGTCGATCCATTCGGCATTGGGATCGCTCGTCGTGTTCCCCGATTCCGCCGCCTCACGACGAAAGCGCTCGTAGGCGGCTTCGGCCTCGGCGTTGCGATGGCCGGCGGCCAGCGGCTGATGCTTCAGCGGATAGAAGAGGTTGTCGCCGATCGTCCCCTGGAACAGGGGGCAGCCCTGACCGAGATAGCCGATGCGCCGTCCGGTCACCGCTTCCGGCAGGGTCGCGAGATCGTGCTCGCCGATGCGGATGGTGCCGTGGGTCGGCAGCAGCAGCCGGGCGAGCAGCTTCGCCAGCATGCTGTTGCCGGAGCCCTCGCGCCCGACCAGGGCGACCCGTTCGCCCAGTTCGAAGCGCAGCGTGACGCCGTCGACGAGTCGGATGCCGGCCTCCTCCTCCAGGCTCACGTTGGACAGCGACACGGTGCCGGCGAGGTGCGGCACCGGCCCCTCGGGGATCGCCTGCAGCGCCGCGTCGAGCATGCCGGGCGGATCGAACTGCTCGATCAGCTGCTCGTATTTGATGCGCGTGTCTTCGCGCATCTGGTACCAGGTGAGCAGTTCCTTCCAGGGGGCGGTCAGATCCTTGTAGGCGGCGAGGACGGCGACCAGCGCGCCGAAGGTCAGCTCCCCCTTGATCACCAGGTAGCCGCCCAGTGAAAAGAAGAAGAAGGGGGTCACCTGCCCCAGGAAGTTGTTGATGAACTTGATAAAAAACTTCTTTTTATAGATGCGGAAGCGAATGTCGTAGATGGTGCCGAGCCAGCGGGCGATGTCGGCGCGTTCCAGTTCCGCCGTGTCGTTGGCGTGGACGGTCTCGATGCCGCTGACCACCTCGCCGACCCGCTCCGAGAGCTTGCGAACCGTGCGCACGCGCTGCTTGGCCAGGGCGTTGACCTGGGCCTGCAGCTTCGGGATCAGGTAGGCCTGCACCGGCATCAGCGCGATGGCGGCGAGACCGAGGATCGGATCCTGGACGAACATGAACACCAGGATCGTCAGCATGGTGCCACCCTCGAACGCCGGCGTCGCCACCGCCTCGCCGACGAAGCCGCCGATCGGCTCCACCTCGGCGGTGATCATGGCGATGATCTCCCCCTGGGAAGCCCGGCGGAAATGTGGCAACGGAAAGCGCAGAACGCGCTCGAACAGGATGTAGCGGAGCCGCCGCAGCATCCGCTCGCCGAGGCGCCCCTTGTAGACGTTGACGTAGAAGCGCAACCCGAATCTGACAAATACCAGAAACAGGAACACGAAGCACAGCAACAGGAGATATTCGATCTTCGTGAAGTCCAGACCGAAAACGTCCTTGGGAAACAGGGCGTCGTCGCCGCCGATCGCCTTGTTGATGATTATTTTTGGCAGCTCCAGAGAATAATACAAAAACGGAAACATCGCGCAGGTCAGAAGCAGCAGATAGACCTGTTTCCGCCATGTGTGCTTCCAAATGAACTTGAAGTATGTCGGTTCCATCGCCGGCGTCTGCCCCCGCTGGCCCGCGGCTCAGCCGGTCCGGCGCGGCACGCGGGGCGAGTCCGCGCGGTCGATGTGCACGACGTCGGTGGCGAGCGCGTGTCCGGCCAGCCGCAGCATTCGGCCGTCACCGTCCTCGGTGAACCCAAGCTGATCGAGCAGGCGCGCCGCCGGCGCGTTCCGCCCGGTCGGCCGGAAGCGGATCCAGAGCGCCTCGGGTGCTCCCTCGGGCGCCCCCTCTGGCCCTCCCACTGGCCCTCCCACTGGCGCGGGGGCGGTGGCGAGATGGGCGAACACCGCCTGTTCGATGCGGCGCCCCTGAACCCGGCACGAAATCATCATGTCTTCAATCCGCAGCACCCGTTCCGTCCGCCGCACCAGGACCACCCCGACCGTCCCGTAGTCGCCGAAGCGATCCCGGCACCTGAGGACCAGGACCCGAATCCCTTCGTCATTCAGCGCCGCCGCGATCTGGTCGGGACTATACTTTGCGCCGGAGAAATTGAGCTGGTTGGTCCGTTGCACCAGGTCGACGACGCGGTCGAAGTCGGCCTGTTGATAGTCGTCGATGCGCAAGACTAGCGCACAACTCTTCAGGAAACCAAGATGATCCTCGCCCCATCCGGCGGCGGCCTCGCGCCGGCTCGCCTCGGTGCGATAGTAGGCGCGACGCCGGCCCGCGTCGACGCCGGCGCCGCCGGCACAGCGCGGGTGGTCGAGCAGGCCCGGCGCGTCTTCGGCGGCGATGCACAGCACGTCGGGCAGCGCCGCCGCCACCTCGGCGCGTTCGAACGGGCTGTCGTCGACGAAGGCAAGGCTGTCGACGCCGATGTTCAGGGCCTCGGCGATGGCGCGCAGGCCCCGGCTTTTCGGCGCCCAGCCGATCTGTGGATGCAGCACGTAGTCGGCGAGGCCGCCGGCCCGGAGGCAGGCGCGTGCCGCCTCGGCATCGTTCTTGCTGGCGACGCTGATCAGGATGCCACGCGCGTCCAGGGCGCGGATCAGCTCCAGCATCTTCGCTCGCGGCCGGGTGTCGCCGCCTTCCAGCAGCACCCCGTCCCACAGCGTCCCGTCCAGGTCGAAGACGACGCATTTCACGGGAGAAGGGGCGGGCGCCTGGATCGGCGCCGGCACGCCCACCAGATCGAGCCCGAGGAAAACGAGCCGGGCCGTCGCGTCGCCCGCCGGCATGACCGCGATCTTGAACGGCAACCGCGACTCGAGGATCGGGGCGAAACGCGCGGCGGCGATGGCATGACGGCTCCGGCCGGGCGGCAGGGTGAGGGAGGTGAGGAACGGCGGCGGGCCGTCGGTCGTCGCGTCGGCGACGCGCATGCTCACCTGCAACGCCACCGCGGCATCGCCTGGATTGTCGACGTCGACGAGAAAATGCTCGGGCCGGAACGGGTGCACGACCTCGCCCCTGAGCCAGCGGGCGTGCAGCCGCTTGACGATGCGACGCGGCACCGGTGGCAGCGGCCGGCCGTCGGGATCGCGGGTCAGCGCGATCTCCTCGGCCGCCGGCGCCGACCAGTCCGGCCCGCCCCGTGCCAGCAGCCGCTCGCGGCGCAGCACCGTTTCGGCCGGCTCCAAGGTCGCGTTGCCGTGGGTTTCCAGCTTGCCCCACGTCTTGAACGCGACATCGGCGGCGACGCCGCGGAACGACGCCGTGGACGGCGCCGGGCGGATGCCCCAGGCGAAGCGCCGGCAGCGGCCGTCCGGCCGCCGCTGGTAGAGCCCGCAACTGGCGTAGCAGTCGGGCTCGGCGCATTCGATGCAGTGCTCCGACCACCA
>CAZBWP010000099.1:0-8181 GCA_964495295.1 uncultured Rhodospirillaceae bacterium
GGCAGGCAGGCCAACGGCTCTTGCGTTCGCCGAGCGATACAACCAGTGTATATCAATCATTGACATAGAGGGTTTCATGGCCACCAACGTTCACCTGACCCCCGAACTCGAGGCCTTTGCGCGCTCCTGCGTCGAGGTCGGCAAGTACAACAATGTCAGTGAAGTGGTCCGGGCGGGCCTGCGCATGCTCCAGGACGCCGAGGATCGGCGGCGTGCATTCAATGCGATGCTGGTTGGGGTGCGCACGGAAGCGGACCGGGACGGCGTCCACGATGTCGAGAGCGTGCTCGCCGAAATCGATGACATCATCGACCCGGCCAGCCGTTGAAGCCGGCTGTTCTCTCCCCGCAAGCTCGCCGCGATCTGCTGGAGGCCGTCCGATGGATCGTCCGCGACAACCCGGTGGCTGCGCACGCCGCGCGCGATGCCGTCGCGCGGGCCGCGCAGGCGGTCACGGGATGTGTTTGGCGCCCGCAACGTCGACCACCGGGCAGGCGAGCAGCACCGCGTCGCCTTCGGTGTAGTGCAGCGACGGGTGGGGGACGAGCGGCCGCCGAGCCAGCTCCCGGAAGCCGAGCCGGCCATACCAGCGCATGGCCCCCTGGTTCCCCTCGAAGCAGATCAGGCTGAGCCGGGGTCTGTGCATCGCCCGCGCCCGATCCTCGACGGCCGCCATCAGCCGGCTGCCGATCCCCCGGCCGCGATGCTCGGCGAAGAGCGCGATGCCGGCGATATAGAGGCTGCCGAAATCCTCCAGGTCCGCATAGGGCCGCAGCACCGGGTCGGTCTCCGGGGCGGCCGCGGGGTCCGCATCCATGGGAAAGCCGTGGGCCATGCCGACGACGCCGCCGGGGGTCTCGGCGAGGATGCAGTTCTGGTAGGAAAAGGCCACGCCGTCGCGGGCATAGCGCCGCGCACCCGCGTCCAGCGGCGTCTCGCCCGGTTCGGCGACCTTGCGCCAAATGTACTCGGCCAGGCCGTCCGACGAGATCAGGAACAGTTCGGCGATCGTCCGGCTGTCCTCGCGCCTCGCCTGGCGGATCACGACGTCGTTCATGGTGATGGTCCCTCCCCGATGCCATTCCCGACCGTGACATGCTACCGCCGCCGCGGCTTGCGTTCCAGTGGTTCGATGCCAACGGATGAGTCCCATCCGTTGGCTGAATCGAACCACCAGATCAATAGTTTAGTGGATCGACCGATCTGGCGCTTGGGCACCAAGCGTCAGATCCGATCCACTAGATGGCGGACATGGCGATGCCGGGCGATCGGGGCGCCGCCAGGCTCGGCCGAAACGACCGGCTGGGGCCGCCGCCGGCGCTGGCATGATCGCGGGACACCGTGCCTCCTGGCCGCTGAGGGCATCCGTGCGCCCCGGGATCATCCCTGAAACACCCGATGTGCGCCGGCACGCCGTCCGTTCAGCGCCGCTCCCGCTGGACCCGCCCGCGGCCGGCCGGAGACGTCCGAGAAAGTTGAATTGCGTGGCCCCGCGTGGCAATCTCTGCGGTGCGGCTGCCTCCCACGGGGAAAAGTCCGGCGAAGATGTCATCGCGGTTCCCTTGAAAGATTTTTGCCGCTCTGGGTTGTGAGAGACGTCGATGTCCAATGTCGAAACGACAATGAAACAAGCCGAGCAACAGATTGCGAGCGCGCAGTCGCAAATATCGGAGGTGACGCATAAGATCGCAGTGGCCCGTGACAAGATGGCGGCCGGGGAAGACATCACCGTCGACATCCAGAACGCCACACTGGAAGATGTTCATGCGCACACGGAGACCATGAACGCCAACATCGCCGATCTCATCATGGGGCTCGACGACATCACGGCGGGGTTCTCCGAGGAGTTCTCGGCGATGCGCGAGAAGAGCGGCTGGGAACGCTTTGTCGGTGTTTTTTCCGAAGCGAAATCCGACTCGATGCGCGAGGAAAGACTGCGCGCCGCCTCCATTGACGAAAAGCTTCAGGACCTGATCGCGAAATCCGACGTGATCACGTCGCTGCTGCAAAATCAGCTCAAGACGGTCAACGAACACAAGGCGCAGGTGGAGAAAAACCTGACGGCGACCCTGCAAGACCGCGAATCGACCGTCACCCAGCTCGAAAAGGTGCGAAGCGAGATCATCGCCCTCGACCCGAACATCATTGACCTGGAGAACAAGATCTCCGTCGAACAGGATGCGGTGGCACGGACGCGCCTTGAGTCGGAACTGGCCGCCATCAACGCCAAATACAATGAGCTGGTACAGACCGAGCAGGTCATGCTGGCAAAGTCACAGACGCTCGAGCGCTACATCGAAAAGGGCAAGACCTGGGTCGACAGCCTCCAAAACCAAGCCGCCACCCAGATGGTCCTGATCAACAAACTGCAAACGGATACCAAGCAGCGGGTGGTGCTCTACGACGCGCTGTCGAAGTCGTTGAAGACGGCGCAACAGCAGGACGTGGCCCACCGCATCAACGAGATCGGCGTCGCCACCGACAAGGAGGCTCAGGTGGCGATGGCGGCCATCGGCTCGGCCACCACCCAGCGCATGGCCGAAATGATGGAACGGCATGAGGACCATATGGTCTTCGCCCGCAAGGTCATGGAAGAAAAGGCGAAGTCCGACGAGCGCTTTGCGCGCCGCTTCGCCACGATCGTCCAGAAGCACGACAAGAATCTCTACGGCGCCTGAGGCGGACGGAGGTCCCGTTGGATCTTCGCTCCGACCACGCGGCCTTGCCGAATGAAGCCGCCACCCGCCGCTACTTCGCCAAGTTCGAGCGCGTCCTCGCATCCGCGCGGCAGGTGAACGCCCTCGCCCGGGAGGGTGGCGACCCCTTCGCCGGAGTCTGCGTCGGCGTCATCGACGGCTATCTCGAGCGGCTTCTGTGGACCTTTCGTGCGCTCGCCTACAAGCAACTGATGGCCAAGTACATCTCCGGGTCGGCCGTCCCCGGACCCGAGATCGACGTCAGGGACAGCGGCTTTCCGGTATTCCGCGAGGTGCTGCAAATGGCCAACGATCTCGCACAGGCCCGGAAGCATCTCGACAGCCTTCCGGATCAGAGCGCTCTCAAGAATGAGATGATCAAGCACATGCTTCGCGAGCGCACCCCACCGCGCCAGTTGCAGTTCGCGATGTCACAGCGGGTGTATTACGAGATCCTAACCGACAGGATCGTCTTCCTCGCCCAGAACCACCCGGAAGCCTGTCCCCTGGATGACAAACAGGCGGACCGGCGCCGCTATCTCGTCAACTGGGCGGTGTACGACAGCCTCGAGAACCTGCCGATGCTGTACCTGATGGCGGTCGAGGACAGCGGCGATGTGCCGTTACCGAGGGACGAGCGGCGCTGGCCGCGCGTGCAAAGCCACCTGATCGCGCAATCGAGCAGTTCGCTGAAACTCGTTACGTTGGCGACCGGTTTTGATCGCGATTTCGATGATCTGCATCCGAAGGAACTCCATCGAGTCCATGTGGGTCCGTTGTATTCCGATGCGTACACGAAACAGGAAGGATCGTTGCGCGATGTCCTCGCCGAGGCGGCGGGGAAACCCGGTTTCGATTGGGTCCTTGTCTGGACCATCGAGAGCCTGTTCTCGAAGCAGACGGTCGAGCGGCCTGTCGGCGTCTTCGGGGTCGTCAACCGAGAGATTTTTCGCCTTGACCACTTCGCGACGAAGGACCGGGACACCGGCGCGAGTTCGATCGAACGCGCGCTGATCCTTCCCCAACAGCCCTATCAGGTTCTGGCCGATCGCGACCCGCCCGGCCTGCGCGGCGTGCGGAAGTTCGTGGTCGGATCCGAAGGCCAGATCCTAACCTACGCGTGACGGGGAACAGCCGGCATGACCTTATCGGCCGATATGATGGAGATCCGGGAGCAGGATGTGCGGGCCGGCTATGAAGCGGCGACCGCGCTGCTGCAGGGCTTTGAGCACGCGCCGCGACTTGCCAAGCCGAGAGCCGAGGCAGCCGCGGATGTCGAACGGTCGCCGGGCATCGGTGGTCCGGTCCGCCGCTTCCGATCGACAACTCCTGGTCTGGCGACGCGGCCGACCGCGCGGCCCGGGCGGGTGTCGATCGTTGAACGGATCGAAGGCACCGACGTCGGCGATCCGTTGACCAGCCCGATCCAGGCAACCGCGCTGCGCTCCTTGCGCCGCGCCATCGCAACGGCCAATGCCGTCGCCGAGCTTTACGCACAGCAGACGTCCCTGGCGGCCCTGAAACGCGACAACATGGCGGGACGCCTGGACCCCGCGCGCAGGACAGAGTTCGCCGAACTCCTGTCCGCCGCCGCCTTGATCACACTGCATGTGTTCGCGAACATGACGGCATTTCTCCTTGCCGACCAGACCGAGGTCGTCGCCAAGAAAGAGATCGAAATAGAGACGATCGACGAGATCCTGCTCGACAACCCGCAACTTGCGTTGCATGGCATCCTCTGGGACCTTGACCAGACCGTCGGACAGCGTGTGCGCGACGAGGCCATGCTGACGCCGGTCATCGTCGCTTTCGCCGAACAACTGATGCAGGACGTGGCGTTTCGTGCCGGGAGCGCACCGCGACTGCAGCCCTTCACCTCGGTGACCTATCGGGTCGAGGCCGACGATTTCCAGATCGCGGGCTTCAGCCCGTGCCTTCGCGTGCGCTCGACATCCCTGACGATGAGCTTCAAGAAGCCGCAGGAGGTTATCGGCAACCACATTGCCAAGTATCAGGCAATGAAACTTGCAAAAATGCTGATGGCCTACGATTTCGAACGGCAGCTCAATCCGTTCGCGGAACTTGGCGGCTTCATCTTCACGTTCTTGGGCGACGGACGGCCCGGAACGGGAAAAACGACCCTCATTCAGATGATGGCGGGGCTCCTTGTCGACTACTGCGCCGTAGCTGGATACCCGTTCCGCTACGCCAATCTGTCGATCGAGAGTATCGACAGCTACCAGGGAAAATCAGGTCAGAACGCGAAGGCGTTCATCCGCTCCGTGCTCGACCCGCACGTCATCGGCTTTGGCACGATTGACGACATCGACCAGATCGCCGGCAGACGCGGTGATCGTCAATCCTCCGCCGGGCAGCAGGAAATTACGGCAGTGCTCATGGAGAGTTTCGCGGGCGCCAACACCGTGGTTCGCGGGAACTGTACCTTCGGGATGTTCTCGAACTATCCGGAAATGGTCGACGACGCGCTGCGGCAGCGCGCGAGTGCCCGTTTTCTCGTCGACGGCCCCCGCTCACGCGAAGACTACATTGATATTCTCCATCTCCTCCTCGGCAAACGCCACGATATTCCCATCGGCGATCACGATCTTTACGCGGGGCAGGAGATTCAGAAAGCGGTCGCCGCTTCGTACGAAGCCCATTCGCGTCCGCAAGAGCCTCGATTGGCCGAGGTGTTCGACGCCGTCCGCGACCGTCTCGGCGAACTCGACACGATCGCCAAGCTCGGGACGTATCTGAAGGCGATTCAACAGGCCGACGAACGCTTCACCGGGCGGGCGATCAAGAACATCACCGATGCCGTGAAGGTCCGCGCCATGGATTTCGAACTGCCGGATGAATGGTTGGAGAATCCGGATCTCTTCCTGGCCAAGGATTATCAGACGAAAAAAGTGATGATTGCCGATCTGGCCAGACCGATCACGCAGCAAATGGTCATTCAGGAGATCAACCGATACGCGGATAGCGAATTCCGCTACTCCTTGACGTCTGATGAAGCGGCGATCGGAAACCAGGTGCGTGAGATGCATCGCGCGGCAGAGGCCAAGACACGCTTTCTCGCCGAGATTGGCAAAGACCGAAGGGAATGATGCGACTCGTCCAGAGCGGACTGATGTACGGCGGCCTGGTCGAGGTTTCCACGCCCGCGCTCGTCGCCCGTTACAACGCCGCTTTGGAGAAACTCACCGGCCGCCGGACGAAACTGGACAGCTTTTATATCGATCTCTCGGGTTTTGCTCCCGAGATCGGGAACGAATTCGGCGACGACACCTATCTCAATCCCAGGGGCTGCAATCAGCAGTTCATCCTGCTGACACTCGATCAGATGCGGGCGCCCCTGTTGAAAGCATACTTCACCTCGTACCGCATGATCCTGCGGACATTCTATGAACAGAATGCCGCGGCCCTGTTCGCTCTGACATCGCGCGACGCCGTCAGCGGCGAACTCCTGGAGTCGTTTCACAAACTCGACCGCGAGGACGAGCTACTCGACCTTCGCGTGATCACCGTCGCAGCCGAGACCGTTGGTGGTCACGTGTCCATGGCGGCGCACCTGGAACGGCTGATTGCCGAGTTCCGTTCGCACGACGATGCGTGGTTCGACGAAGCGCTCATCGGCGATATGATCGCCCTTGCGAGTGCTGTCGGCGACGTCGAGTCAACGCCGCTGGCCCTGGTCCGCGGTCCTTATCCGCTGGGAAATTTTCACACCACGCATTTCGGCGGCCGCTACGTCTTCCACAGCGACAATCACACCACCTTGATCCGTGTCACGCCGGGCGGGCGCCCGCTCGAAGCGCCGAACGTCACCATGCTCGAGCTGTCCGATGGCCCCGGACTTGCGGCATTTCTTGATCACGAGCACCTCGTCCAATCCATCTTCGCCGCGCCGGGGCTCGATGCCGCGGCCCTGCTTCGCCGACGTCTCGACTTCGTGCTCGTCGACCATCTCTGCGCCAAGGGAAAGATGCCGGACCGCGCAACCGACGCCGCCCTGCGCGCCGCCGTCCATCGCGAACTCGACGACCTCCCGGCGTTGTTCCACGCCCTCAGCAAAGTCCTGCGGCGCGTCGAACAGGGAGCCAAGGCCATCCCACTCGACCCGAACGACCCGGCTTACTTCTACACCGTGCGCGCCACGCCGGGGCCGGACCGGGACCTCGTGAACATGCTGCTCGCCGAGTTGACGCCGATCGACGCGCGTCAGCTTTTTCTGTGTCACAAGCCGGCGTTCTACGCCGCTTACGCCACCTGGAGCGAGACGAAACGCGCATACGCGGTGGACATCCTCCGCCGTGAGTACCTGCCGGACAAGGCGGGACTGCGCGCCCGGCTTTTCGGTCAGGATACCGTTCCCGAAACACCGGTGTCCGAGACCATCGGCGGCGGACCGCGGAGCGCGCGCCGGGGCGGGTCATGATCGTTTGGCTCATTCGGGCTCTGCTGCTCGTCGCACTGCTCAGCGCGATCCATGTCCTGCTCGGCCACTACTTGCGGTGGGATCGAACCAAGCGGCTGGAAGCCGAGTTCGACTCCGGCGTGACGAACACCTTGTCCCGCAGCGAGTACGTGGCACGCGGGCTCAGGGCTTTCGACCATTCTCTGGGGAAGCGGCTGCTGTGGTTCGTCTGGCTCTTGCCCCTCGGCATCATCGCGGCACTGCTCTTCATCGCCTGGCACATGTGAGGGAGGCGGACCATGCGCGTGCTGCAATTGATCGTCGGCGTCATCGTGATCGCTGCCGTGTTCGTGCTGCTGCACTACTCGTTGCCGGGGCGCGACGTGGTCAGGATCGTCGGGACGGACGTCAAGCGAATGGATCTGGGTACCCGACCTTTTTTCTGGGCTCGGCCCGATCCGCTGGCGGAAGCGCAAGGGACACGCGACGTCCGTTTCATCAACGTGGTGCTGCGAAACGGCAAACCTTTCGTTTACCGGAACGAGGATACCGGCTGGGGCTATCCCCCCTACTTGAAGTTCGACAGCGGCACTCTCGGTGCTGAAGCCCAGGCTCTCGTGTCGACTGAAAAGGAGCCCGTTTGGGTAGTCATGACCCACTATGGATGGCGTTTCGAGCTTCTTTCGCTCTATCCGAACGCGGTCGCGATCCGGCGGGCCGCCGGCCCCGACGAGATCCTTATTCCTTGGTTCAATATCGTTTTGCTGGCCGCGCTCGGTGGCCTGTTGGTCACGGTCTGGGCCGTCCTCAAGCGACTTCGGGAACGCCATCTGGAACCGGTTATCGACGACATTGAAGGGGGCCTCGGTGATGTCGCGGCCGCTGCCGGCGACCTCCGGTCCCGTTGGCGCCGCTGGCTCGACACCTGGAAACCAAAGCCCAAGCGGCGCCTTTAGAGCAGGATCGCGTTCGATGGATACCATCGACCGCGTGAATCCTGCTCTCATCCAAAGGTTTAGAGCACGATTCACGTGCCACACGATTCCGCGTGACACGATCGTGCTCTAG
>CAZBWP010000100.1:0-4397 GCA_964495295.1 uncultured Rhodospirillaceae bacterium
AACGAGCAGATCGTCTCGATCCGCCAGACGTTCAGTCTGACGACCAGCGCCATCCATGACGTCCTGGCCGGCGTCGCCGACTACAGCACCGCGCGCGCGGCCAACGACGAATACGGCATGCACCGGGCGACGGCGATCATGCTGAGCAGCATGGCCGAGGCGCGCATCTGGACGGCGCTGTTGGATGTCCAGGTCACCGACGACGTCGTCGGCGCGGCAACGGCCCAGTCGGTGGCCGACCTCCGCGTCCTGTTGGCGACCACCTTCGACAATCTGGCCAACGCCATGTTCTCCGGCGACCTGGATGCCATCAGCGCGGCGCTCGACGGCTCTTCCGACCGGTTCAATCGCCTGTTCGTCGACATGACGGCGCTCTCAAGCGACCTCGGGCCTCGGCTCGGCGCGCCGCGCTGAGCATCGCCCGGCCGACCTCATCCTCGTGAATTTTCAACCGCATCGAAGGGATTTCCCATGAGCGACCTCGTTTGCCTCGCCTTCAAGGACCTGCACACCGCCGACCAATTCCTGAACGAACTCCGGAGCATGCAGACGGAACACATCCTCGAGTTGGAGGACGCCTGCGTGGTGGTCCGCGACGCCGACGGCAAGCTGCACCTGAAGCAGAGCGTCAACCTGGTCGCCCTCGGCGCCAGCAGCGGTGCGTCCATGGGCATGCTGATGGGTGCGCTCGTCGGCCTCCTCTTCCTCAACCCCCTGGCCGGCCTCGCGGTGGGCGGCTTGATCGGCGCCGGCAGCGGCGCGTTGCAGGGCAAGTTCGCCGACTACGGCATCGACGATGACTTCATCAAGCAGCTCGGCGGCACCATCGCCCCCGGTTCATCGGCGCTGTTCCTCCTGGTCCGCAAGGCCGTCGCCGACAAGGTGATGCCGCGGCTCGCCCACTACGAGGCGACCGTCCTCAAGACCTCGCTGTCCGACGAGCAGGAGGCGCGGCTGAAGACCGCCCTGTCTCAGGCGGCCGCATAACCAGGGGTTCCCCGCGTCCGGCGCGGCGTGCCGCGCCGGACGTGTCGGCCCCGATCGCCGCGACTACAGGGCGGCGAACAGGGCGATGGCCAGCGAATTGACGATGTCGATGAAGATGCCGCACGCCAGCGGAATGATGACGAAGGCGCGCGGCGCGCGGCCGTACTGCTTCGCCACGGCCGAGATGATCGCCATGGTCGTCGCCGTCGAGCCCAGCGACATGCCGGCAAAGCCGGACGCCATCACCGCCGCCTCGTAGTCCCGCCCCAGCACGCGAAAGACGAGCACGCAGGCGAACGCGGTGGCGAGCAGCGCCTGGACGACCACCATGGTCACCAGGAACCACAGAACGCCTTGGGTCTCCCACAGCGGCAGGCTCATCAGCGTCATGGTGTAGAACAGCCCGAGACTGACATAGGCGATCAGGGTCAGGCACTGATCGCTCGCCGACCAGTCGACCCGGGGCGCCAGCCGCGGCAGGGCATTGCCGAGGGCGATCGCCGCCACCAGGCACGACACGTAGAGCGGCAGGTGCGCGCCGGCTGCGGTCAGGCCGAGATCCAGGCCCTGGCCGAGAATGATGGCGAGGTGGATGCGCAGCACCGCGAGCAGGAACGCCCGATAGTCCAGTTGCGGCGAAGCGGCGTCGCGGGAGATGCCGACATCCAGATCGGCGCTCGGCCCCGGCACCGCGAGGCCGTGGCGGCGGATCAGGAAGCGGGCGATGGGGCCGCCGACGGCGCAGGCGGCGATCAACCCCAGCATGTTGGCGCCGATGCCGAGCCGGGAGACGTGCTCCAGGCCAAATCGCGCCTCGAACACCGGCGCCCAGGCGACCGTGGTGCCCGAGCGGCCCATCAGCGCCATGGAGCCGGTGACGATGCCGAGCTTCGGATCGTGGTCGAACGCCGTGGCCACCGCCATGCCGAGCCCGTTCTGCAACACGATGAAGACCGCCGCGAGCGCGATCAGCAGGATCAGCGGCCGGCCGTTGGCGAGGATCTCGGCGAGCTTCGCCCGCAGCCCCAGGGCCGCGAAGAAATAGACCAGGAACAGCTCGCGCCGGCCGACGTCGAAGGTGATCTCGAGGTCGAAGGCGAAATAGATCAGGGTGAAGATCACGGCGGCGCTGAGACCGCCGACCACCGGTTCGGGAATGCTGAAGTCCCGCAAGGGCCGGACCCGCGCGACGATGGCGCTGCCCAGGAAGAAGACGCAGATGGCGATCGTCGCGGTGACGAAAGGATCGACCTGAAGGCTCATGGTGGCGCCCGAAGGGTCGTGGTCGCGGGCCGCCGCGGCCGGTCAGGCGCCGAGGGTGACGGCGTCCGCCGCGCCCGGACGCGCCGCATCGGGGCGAGCCGCGTCGGGGCGGGCGTTGCAGCGCAGCACCGCCGTCGCCGGCCCGTCGGCCTCGAAGCCCTGCGCGATGACCGACCCGCTCGCGGCGTCGGCCACAAAGACCAGCCGCGTCAGGGGATTGAGGATCGGCGGCTGGAGCCAGTCGAGCCCCTCCGCCGGCGCGTCATTGGCGGTGCGCATCCGCTGCAGCCTGAGCGCGTTCTCCAGGCCGCGCGGCCGACCTGACCAGCCGGGCGTCTGCCAGGCATTCGCCGCGCATGAAGCCCCGTCGATCACATGCGCCGCATCGGCTTGCCGCTCGATGACGCAGGCCTCGTCCGGCGTGAGCCCGGCCAGGGTGAAGATCGCCGGCAGCGCGATCGGCGTCGCCGTCAGCATCGCCTTGGCCTCGGCGAAGTCGCGCGCGCCCTCGAAGACGCGCCGCAAAAGATAGGCGGCCGGCGGATGCGGCACCCCCCAGACCCGTCGGCGATTGACCAGCCAGTCCAGCGGATAGACGCCGACGGGCTTGGCCATCGGCGCCTGGTTGAGCGCCGCGGCGAAGCGGCCGGGCGCCACCGCCTGCAGCACCCCGGTATAGCCGGGCCAGGTCAGGGTCAGCCAGGGCCCGGCCTCGCCGTGCACGCGCGCGGCGATGACATGGCGGCCGAGCCCGCGGTCGGGCCAGTCGAGGACCCGCATCAGCCGCGCCGAGCGGCCGTCGGGCGAGCGGCCGGCGGCGGATGTGCAGCCCCACTCGTAGCTGACGTTGAGGAAATAGGCGCCCGGCCGGCCGAGACGTGCGGCGATGCGATCGATCTCCCGGAGATACGGCTCGTGCCAGCGGGCCAGCCAGCGGCGGGACAGCGCGTCGGCGATCCGGATGGCGGCCGTGGGAATGCGGCCGCTGCCCGCGTCGAGCAGCGCGTTGACGTGCTCGAACGCCCGATCAAGGGTCTCGAACGGCCAGTCGATGCCCACATCCAGCAGCGGGATGTCCGGCAACCCCGTCGCCTGCGCCGTCGCCCGCGGCGGCGCCGCCGGGCCGCTACTCGGTCGCGGACTCATCGGTTTTCGCCTCCAGGTCGTCCAGCCGGCTCAGCAGCGTCTCGACCTCGCGGCGCTGGGCGTCGATATACTCCTGATGCAGCCGGGCGACCCGCCGAAAGGGCGTGCCGCGCACGCTCAAGAGCGGTGCGACGCGCTGGTCATGCGTCGCCAGCGCCTGCTCGTATTTCTCCTTGAAGTGCAACAGGTTCTGCCTCAGGCCGACGTATTTTTCGTCGGAGAGCAGGCGCACCGCCTGGGCGGTCCGCGCCATGCTGAATGGCGACTGGACGACGAACAGCTGGAAATCGGTGGTGAACATCTCGTTGGGCGTGTGCACCGGCATGGTCTTCACCAGCGCGCCGTGCCGGGTCGGCAGCCAGCGGAAGTCGTGGATGGCATCCCTGAGCGCGTCGTCGCGCCGAATGTCGCGGTATCGGTCGAGCGGTCCCTCGGTGCCGAGGAGGCTCAGGTTGACGAACTCGTTGGCCGGCACGGCGAGGTTGAAGAGGTGCCGGATCTTCACGTCCCGCACCGACAGCGGCGTCCACATGTTGGCGGCGGCCAGCGCGTTGCGGACGGTGTGCACGCAGTTGTTGGCGAGAAGACTCCAATTGTAGTCGGCCTCGCCCGTCGCGTACTCGACGTTCTTCTCGTTGAGGAAGGCGATGATTTCGTCCAGCGCCGGTTCGGGCACCGGCACGCGCGCGCAGAACACGTTGCGCGAGAACTGCAGCGCGAAGTCGGTGGCGATGGACTGGTCGGCGACGAACTCCTCCAGCGTCCACTCCGGCTTCTGAGTCCAATTGTCGTGCAGCTCCACGCCGTCGAAGACGCCCTTGTCGATGGCATCCCGCACCGTCGCGTCGAAGTGCGCGCGGGTCAGCGGCTCGCCGGTCTTCAGGTTGCCGGGGTAGAACAGCTCGTAGCCGGGAATGGCGATCCAGTTGACGTTGCGGAACCAGCGGCCGACGCTGACGCCGGCGCCGTGCTCCGGATCGTCCAGCGCGGTCGCCGTGCCC